>JAITDV010000337.1 GCA_031282385.1 Planctomycetaceae bacterium
AGGGGTCAGGGGTGGTCTCCTACAGGTTAGCGAAAAGGTCTAATATTAAAAGAATAAGGGTGTAATGACGCATTTTTTTTGGACGTTGTTTGCTACTAAGGGAATTTAGATAAATAAGGGTTGTTTACTTTAGAATGCTGCGTTTTTGTCTGCTTCGTCTCTGTTCCCTAACCTCTAGCCCCTTTTCCTAAATAATTTAATCCCGTAACTGAATAGTTACTGTTAATCTTTTAGCAACAATTTTTTGGCGTAAAAGCGGATAAATTGCGCAAAATTTAAGGGAATATTTGTTAATTTATTCTAATAATAACGATTTTTAGTTTTATTCTGGATTTAACGATCCGATAAAATCTACAGGCGAACTAGACAAACTTGACGCAGGTTTTACTCAGTTTTCGGTAACAGGAATTGTACACATTTAAAGTATGAACAGTTTAAAATGTGTAAAACCAATCTTGAACTGTTTGGGCAAAATTGTTAATATCCGCAAGATTGCCCTCATAACGCGGTGAAAAATTATCAAGTTTAGAATCCAAATTCAATACAAAATTTTCCGATTGCTAGTTGTTTTTGAGGTTGTGTTTTTTGTATTGGGCGTAATTTTTTTTTCAGGGTTTATGTACAAAAAAATAATTTTCATTTTATTGTTGTTTATTTTTGTGTTTTGTTGCGGTTCGGATTTTAGTTTGAATTTGGGCAACGAAATTGCGGAAAGTGATGAAATTTTTTCGTCTCCGATAACCGTACCGCTCTACACCAACACCGTTGTTGAAACCGACAACAACGACAACAACAACGACAATACTATCGAATCCGAAAATAAAAATGACAAATTGCGTCCGCGCTATAATATTGCTCCCAATCTTGGCAATCGTATTGATCTTGTTTCCGCTCAAACAGCTAAATCGTTGCCGGGACAATCGCCTATAAAACACGCCGAATTCAACACATTAAAACCCAACCCTACATCCGCAATACCATCCGCCAACTCCGCAACACATAACTTTTCTCCATTTGATTCTACACTACCAACAGTTAATCAGCCGAATATTGCAGACAATTTGACTTATGATCTTGCAGGCAAAATTTCTTCGTCTGATTCAATTGTTACCCCAAACGCACTTGCGAAAAATTACCAACAGAATGAAATTATGCCGCTTGATATACCGCAAGAGCCGAATTGTAACAGTAATTATTCTAACTCTTCTTATGATAAATTTATTGATAAATACGCTGAATACATTTTGGGTGCGGAAAATCACCGTTATCTCAAACAATACAATTGCGGATTATTTTGTAACGGTTGGATCGAAGGCGGAATTTTTCTTAATTCCAACCCGCCTGAAGACAAAAGAAATCCCGTTCTCCAATACAATGATCGCGACAGAGAATTTGTTATGAATCAACTTTATATTTCTTTCGGACGTAAATTGACGTACCGGAGAAATTGGTTTGAGCTTGGCGGTCAAATTGATCTTTTGTATGGAACGGATTATTTTTATACGTCGGCGGTAGGTTTGGAGACGAGGCGGTCAATGTATCTCGGAAAAGGCAAAAATACAATTTATCCCGAAGAAGCTGCCGCACATTGGAATGCTTCACACGGTAAACGACGAAATAATACGGCAGCTCTTTACGGTTTGTCTTTACCGCAAGCTTACGGCGAAATCAGGTTGCCGTTTAGTTGGGACACAACTATTAAAACCGGACACTTTTACGCAAACACCGGCATTGAATCAGCGACCGCCGCCCGCAATTTCTTTTACACACATTCTTACAACTTCATGTTCGGACAACCAACTACATTGACCGGCATACTAATCACCTCCGAAGTTCCGGCAATTTATCATTCCTCAAAAAGCCGTCAAACATTGATATTCGGAATCACACAAGGTTGGGATATGTTCGATAAACAAGGCGGTCTCAATTACATCATCGGTACACAAACAATCAGCAGACACAATGAACAAAATTACATTTCATTCATTGCACAAATAGGACAACAATCAGAATCAAATTCAAATAGCCGCATAAGTTACACATTAGCAATCAATCGCAAATTATCAGACCGCTTGACAGATTCTTTGGAACATAATTTCGGTTACGAAAAAGACGGCGCAGTAGAACTTGGACAGTTTCTTCAAGAGCAATACCGTAAATCGTCTTGGATTTCCGTAGCAAAATATCTGAAATACGACATAACTGGCAACCTTTCAATCGGCTTGAGGGCAGAGTGGTTTAGAGATAATGGACTTGCCCGCATTCAACAAATAACTAAAAATTCACCGGGATTTTATTTCACCGGAAAAAATTATTACGAACTTACACTCGGTGCAAATTGGCGACCAACCCCAAATATTACTATTCGACCCGAATTAAGATTTGACTGGTCAGATGTAAGATCGCACGCACACTCAAATACAATACCAAATTACGACAGATACGATGGCAAAAGCAACATGACTTCATTTGCAATCGACACCTTGATCAGATTCTAGTTTGACAATAAATATCATTTCACACAAATATGAAATTCATACACTGTTCGTGCTATAAATTGCATGACTCAAGAGCGTAAAAGCCTGCTTTCCGATAGATAAACAGGCGGTGGTGAAGGAAATTTAAAGTGTGAATAGTTTAAACCGCTTTTTCGTTACAAAAATTTTAACAATATTTTTTATCTTTGGACAAACCGCAAATTAAAATTTTTGATATTGTTTTTAATGTTGTAGATGTATTTCGATTTATGTCTATAGTTGCGGTGATGTTTTGCGCTGTTTCTTGCAGAAATTTATTAATCAATCCGATTGGTAGTTTAACTGACGACAATAATTTCAGAACAAAAACACCGTTACTCCGCGATGGAGATGTGCCAATTGATACGGCAGCAATAGAAATATTTAACATTCGTATAACTCCTACGACTGAAACATACTTATACGAACTCTGGCAAGAAACCGATGAACAAGTAATTCCAGCCTTGGTCAGACTCAATTTGTACCGCAACGGTATTCGAGCCGGAATTCAAGGTAGTTTGATTTCATCGGCGTTGTCCCATTTAATCAATATAAGCAGCAATCCGGAAAAACCACAATACATAAACGGAATGCGTGAAATTTCAGTTGCAGAAGTATCACGGGAGTTGCCGGTGTCGCGACAATTTCAAAATTTGTTTCCTGATACTCGGATAGTTTTGAAACCTTTTGATACGGCACTTTATGAGTTGTCGTTATTTGAAAGCGACGGCAATCAAATTTGGGGCAAAACTTACACAAATGCACAAGGTCAATTCGGCTTAACCGCAAAACCTGTCAATGACGGTAAAGTAAGATTTGAAGTAATACCTGAATTAGAATACGGCTTGCCCGAAACAAGAATGTACAGCCGTCAAGGAATAATGTTTACAGAAACAAGTAAACCGCGCAGAGTTTATGATACACTTAAATTTTCAGTAGATTTGCTGCCCGGTAATTGGTTAATTTTAGGACCGACGTCGGCGAGTAATTGTGTTGGAACCGGACGTTGCTTTTTTGTACGCGGAAATGAACAATTTGAACAACGAATAATTGCAATAAGACTAATAAACCTAAAACGCCCCGCCACAAACAACGAAATACCAAAAAACAATAACCAATTGCCCGAAAGAAGATAAAAGAAAATTTCATAATTCGGAATCGTTTTCATCAAACTATTCAATTGTATGTTTTTTTATCTAACATATTAAACGTTACAAAAATTATCGCACTGTTAATTTTTTTGTAACCATTCAGTGAAATTTTCTTTTTTTTAAGGCAAGGTCAATGAATAATGTAAAATTAAAGTGCGAACAGTTTAAAACACCAAATCCGTTGCAATATTACCGATTTTGTTGTCCTAAATTACTAGTAACGAATTTAGTTTGTCGTGTCCGCTTGTCATATAGTTTTTTTCCTTGTAAAATGCAGGGCAAAATTAGAATGTATCCATAAAATTGTAGGAGATTACAGATGATGTTATCGATGTTCCCGGAGTTACCTGCCGATTTTGAAATCAAGCATCCGCATGATTTACTTTCTCGCCGTTTTCTTTTTGATGCGGAGTTGTTTGCAAGTTTGTTGGAAAATTATGATTACGGCGGAGACGCTAGCATTATCAAGCTGCTCGATCTTAGTTCGCTTCAATGTGAATCACCTGTGACGGTAGATAGCAAGTTGCGGGAAGTTCGCGGCGACTTGCGTTTTTCAACAAAATTCAAAGACGGCGGTTACTCCAATGTATTTTTATTTTTTGAACATCAATCAACTTGTATAAGATTGTTTAGTCTGGGCTCTATGCGTAAAATACTTGAATTTTACGAAAGTTGCGAATCGGACGCCAATCATACAATTACGACTGATGGCAAATACCCGTTCCCGATGGTGGTTTTACTCTATCATGGTAAAACGCCTTGGGGCGAGTTGTTGCAATTGAGCGATTTAATTGCGGTACCGCCTGGCGTGAATGTGGCGGTTTTTTTATGGTTTTATGTGCTGCTTATTGACTTATCGCTTCTTACGCCTGAAATGCTGAAAGGTCATCCGGCGTTGGTTGCTTTTTTGGATGCGTTGTTATCGTATTCAATGAATTGTTTAAGTGAGAGTTTGGAGCGTATTTTAGCTCGCCTCAACGAAGTCAAAGATGATCCGCGTCTGCAAGGTTGGTTACTTTCGCTAGTATATTACTTGCTTGCTCTCACAAACGGACAAGAAAAAAATATCGTCAAAGCAGCATCAAATTTAGTATCAGAAAAGGAGGCTAATGAAATGGTCAATTCAACATTAGGAATTTTATATAACGAAGGTAAAGTCGAAGGTATAGCTGAAGGTATGGCTAAAGGTATGGCTAAAGGTAAAGCTGAAGGTAAAGCTGAAGGTAAAGCTGAAGGTAAAGCTGAAGCTATTCTGAAGATACTTGAAAAACGTTTCAGGAAAGTACCTGGTTCAATTTCTTCAGCAGTTAATTCT
>JAITDV010000369.1 GCA_031282385.1 Planctomycetaceae bacterium
ATAAGTACACGCTCTTTTGATTTATTAGTTTCCATTATTTTTCTCCAATTTTTATAACTATTCAGTCGTTTTAATAAATCACCCCTAACCTTTTCTTTGGAGGCGAATAATTAAATTCACTTCTAAAAAAGAGATTAGGGGTGGTTAACAACATGACCGTTTTAAGCGGGCGACAACTGTGCTACGATGCGTTTTTGCTTGACATAAATATTTTGCAGCGTAGAGCTGCCGACTGAATAGTTACTGTAAATTTTATACACACAACTGAATAGTTACGATTACAAATCAATAACTGAGCAAAACAAAATTAGATTGTTGTTCTTGCGGAACAATTGTTGTTATTTGTCAATACTTTTGGTTTTTGTGCTAAAGCTGCGCGGATGTATTTGTTGCAATGTTCTGCTAATCCCTGAATTAGTACAAACAACACCGGAGTAACATAAACCCCAACCATTGTCTCCATCAACAAACCGCCAAATACGCAATTGCCAATTGCGTTTCTTGACACCGCCCCCGCGCCATTTGCCAATACTAGAGGCGTTACCCCAAGTATAAATGCAAATGACGTCATAAAAATTGGTCTAATTCTTAAACGTCCAGCTTCATACGCTGATTGAACAAGTGACATGTTTTCATGTACACGGCGATGTTTGGCAAATTCTGTGATGAAAATCGCATTCTTTGCCGACAAACCGATCATCATCAAAAGACCTATTTGAGTGTATAAATTTATCTCCAACAAACTGCCGCCAAACAACCCAAATAAAAATACCGCCGTAACCGAACCCGCAATACCAAGCGGCACCGCCATCATAATAATCAACGGCGAAGACCAACTTTCATATTGCGCCGCAAGAATCAAAAACGCAAACATAATTGAAACAGCAAAAAATATTACAGCTTGCCCGCCTGCTTGTTTCTCTTGGAAAGTTACGCCAGTCCACGCAGAACTAAAACCATCCGGCAACTGTAATTTCTCCATTGCCGTTATTCCCTCACTCGTACTGTGAAGAGGATGCACTATCCCAGTCAATGCAGCACTTGGAAAGAGATTGTAACGTGTCAATAATTGCGGACCCGAAATCTCTCGCAAAGTAACAAATGAACTCAAAGGAACCATCGTACCATATTTGTTTCTTACTTTAATCGTGTAAACATCATTTATATTGTCGCGGTATTTGCCTTCGGCTTGTACGTTGACACGGTAGGTTCGTCCAAACACGTTGAAATCGTTTATGTATGCGGTTCCTAATGTTGATGCGAGAGCCGCAAAAACTTCCGTCAAGTTGACTCCCAATCGCATGACTTTGTCCCGATCAATATCAAGATACAATCTAGGAGATCGCGGATTGAACGGTAACATTGTATGAACAAATAACGGATCATTATTACTTGCCTGCATTTTTCTCATTTGCTCTCTGATGTCTTCCGCTACAGTTACCAACGTATTTGCGCCAACATCACGCTCATCGAGCAACACGAATGATACTCCAGTTGACATTCCCAACCCCATAATCGGCGGAGGCGTTGTCAACATAAATTCCGCCTCAGGCACTGAAAACTCTAAATCCTTCTTCAAACGATCTATAATCGCACTAGGTTTCAACCCGCGATCTTTCCGATCTTTCCATTGCTCAAGACGCAATATCGCCATTCCATGATTCGACCCCGCACCGCTAAAAAACGAAAAACCGTTTATCAACATTGCACCTTTGATTCCACCAGAAATAATCTTGCCTTTGTCATCTCGTTTGATCTCTTTTTGCCGGTCAATCATTTTCTCAACCAATGTCAGAGCTTTTCGCGTTCGTTCTTGCGACGCGCCTTCGGGCAATTTTGTCTCAAGGAAAATAACGCCTTGATCTTCATTCGGCAAAAAACCGGACGGCATCTTGCCCATAATCGTAATCAGAAGATAAACCAATAAAAACCAAAGTATCAGCATCAATGGCGCAATTCTAATGAAAAACCTGACTGTCGCCAGATAAATACCACGAAAACCATCAAAAAAGAAATTGAACAATCTGAAGTGAGGTAAACGTTTTTCTTTCGGTACTGATGGGCGAAGTAAAATTGCACAAAGAGCAGGAGCAAGTGTTACTCCGCAAATACCTGAAATACCAATTGCGCCTGCGATTGTCAGAGCAAATTGTTTATAAAGTTTACCGACAATTCCTTGCATCATTGCTGTTGGCACAAAAACCGCCATCATAACCAACACCGTTGCAACAACAGGTCCAATAACCTGTATCATTGATTTTTTTGCCGCTGCTACTCCGTCAAGATGTTCCTCGTCAATTATTCGTTGCGTATTTTCTACTACCACAATCGCATCATCAACCACAATTCCAATAACAAGAATCATACCGAATAACGTCATTGTGTTAATTGAAAATTGAAACAAATTCATTAGGAAGAATGTTCCGACGATAGACACTGGAATTGTCAAAGTTGGAATCAAAGCGGCACGCCAATCCTGCAGAAACATATACACGGTAAGAACGACAAAAAACACACACAGAATAAGTGTTTCCTTAAATTCATCTACTGTTGCCGAAATAAAGTCTGTTGCGTTGAACGTGATTTCACACTCAAGTCCGCTTCTTGCCAGCGAATCTTTCATCGAATCCAACTCCTTGATAACATTCTTTGCAACTTCAATCGCGTTAGCACCTGAACGCGGAGCAATTGCCATTCCTGTTGACATTTTACCGTTGTAACGTGATTCCATTGTGTAATTCGCCGCTCCAAGCTCTATTCTTGCGACGTCTTTTAATCGCAATAGTCCGCCGTTTTCATCTTGCCGTATGATAATATTCTCGAATTCCGTAACATCCTTCAACCGCCCAAGCGTAACAATTGCAAGACTTGTTTGCACGCCTTCGGGTATCGGCGAAACTCCAATTCGCCCAGCCGCAACTTGAACATTCTGCGCCGCAATCGCACTTTGAATATCTATAACAGAAACCTTACGTGCTGCCATCACATTCTCATCAAGCCACACACGCATACTAAAATCTCGATTGTCAAACGTCCGCACCTCGCCAACATCCTTTACACGCGCTAACCGATCCTTAATATACAATGAAGCATAATTCGCCAAATAAGGACCGCTCTTCGTTCCGCCGCTTTGGGCAAGCAAAGAACCTTCACTGATAATTTCTTGCCCTTCGTTTTCAGCATTTTTGTTTTCAGATAAATTATTAGATGTCGCGTCGGCGGTACCGCTCTTAAGTTTTGCAAGTGCATTTGCAATACCGGTCTTTGAGGCAATATTTTTTTCAGGTTGCTTTTTTACTTTCTCAAATAGACTCATAAAGCAAACGAAATTCGTTGCCCTTTTATCAACTCTCACACCAAGCCGACGCACTTCATCCGGCAACAACGGTTCTGCCGCCTTAACTCGGTTTTGTACTAGAACCGACGCAATATCAGGATTCGTACCAACTGCAAACGAAATCGTAATTGACATCGTGCCGTCGCTTGTGCATTGTGTTTCCATGTAGATCATATCATCTACACCGTTCAATTGTTGCTCAAGCGGAATAGCAACCGTGTTGGCAACATCTTCCGCACTCGCGCCAGGGAATGTCGCATTTACCGCAATTGTTGGCGGAGTAATATCCGGGAATTGTTCTATGGCAAGATTCGGTATAGAAACTATACCAAGCAAAGTGATCACTAAACAGACCACACACGAAAAAATCGGACGATCAATAAAAAAGTGAGAAAACATCTGGTTATTATAAAGCTGTTAAAAGCGTTATTTGTTAGTTAGTTAGTTAGTTATACTGCCCGTACTATAAATTGCGCAACACAAGAGCGTAAAAGCCTGCTTTCCGAGAGGTGAGCAGGCGGTGATAAACGAAATTTTAAGTGTGAACAGTTTAAAATTGTTATTAGTTAATTAAATTGATTGTGTAATTTAGTGAGTTGCATTTTTAACCAATCCCGCAAGGACGTTAAACAACAACCCGCCGTAATACAATAGATACAAAATCCCAATTACTATATTGAAGCTATTTTAGAATTCTATAACATAAAAACATTAAAGCGGGTCTGTTTGTAGGTAAACCCGCAAAGTTACCAAAAAAGTGATATTTTGTTCTAGTAAAAGAAATTACCTGAAAGTTTTCCTTTTGCCCCAAATTTCTATAACAATTATCATTTATTTGCGGACGGTTTTGTAACATCATATAGTAAAAGAGTTTTTTACTTGCTTCTGTCAAAAATTAAGTCCTCCAATATTGAATCTGAAATTGCCTCATACATCAATTCTCAATCAATACGTGTTCTATGATAAAGCAAAAATTCATACACGTCAAGCCATCTTCTCGAAATAGTACTTTATCTATACTGCTCGTTCTATACTGTTCGTACTGTAAATTGCGCGGCTCAAGAGCGTAAAAGCCCGTTTTCCGATAGATAAGCTGGCGGAGGTGAAAGAAATTTAAAGTGTGAACAGTTTAAAATTCAGTATTATTCTACTAGATTGTAACAATTTGGTAACTATTCAGTCATTTTTTTATTGTTACCAATTCTGTTACCCAATCCCAATAAATCTGTACATTGGACAATATTGTTTTCTGAACAGCTCTAATATTCCAACCCTTAATTTATCAAATTACCATTAGTAGCCAAAAATTCCCATCGACGCGCCCTTATGCCCAGTGCTTTCAAGGTGTAATTTTGGCAAATAACTTGCCTATTTTAACACAATTATTTTGTAAACTTCCTAAAACACCCATTTTTCTTAAACAGACGCAATTTAATTAAAAAATGGAA
>JAITDV010000393.1 GCA_031282385.1 Planctomycetaceae bacterium
GAAAAAGAGCGTAAAGAACGTGAAACTCTTCTTGCGGAAATTGAACGACTCAAACAAAACAAACAGAAATAATAACATGAAAAAACGAATATTATTAAACTGTTCACACTTTAAATTTCTTTCACCACCGCCTGCTTACCTATCGGAAAGCAGGCTTTTACGTTCTTGAGTCATGCAATTTATCATACGAACAGTATATCAATTGTAATGTAGATATTATTACAGATTTAGGTAGCATATTCCGATTAGGTTAATCCTGATCCAAAGGTGCTTGAAAGTTTGAAAAAACAGGGTGATTGTCTTATTGCGTAAATCGGTCGTCCTCCTAAAACGCCGATTACCCAACTTGGGCGGAGTGTGACTGTTATCGAATCAAGTACATTGCTTGAGCCGATTGTGCGATTGTATCGAATGACGGGAGAGCAACGTTATTATATGAGACCTTTTCTATAACCTAAAAATACATCAACGCGACAAAAAACCTACAACAAAAAACCGCCTTTAACTCCTCCGAGACCACCCCTAACCCCTCCGAAGGAGGGGAATAAGAATACGCCTCCGAGGGAGGCGAATAATTCCCTTCCTTCGGAGGGGTCAGGGGTGGTCTCCTACAGGTTAGCGAAAAGGTCTATTATTGAAGCGAGCTGAGCCAAAGGCAGCGACCTGTTTCAGCAAGCATTTGACAATGTTGAACCTCGCAATATGGGACTTCCTTATCCAAGGGCTTATGAAATGACTTCGGTTTTTATAGGAGTAACGGAATATTACCGAATGACAGGAAATCCGCGATTGAAACAATCCGTAATCAATTATTTCAAGAATGTCAGAGATAAGAAAATCACTATTGTCGGTAACGGCGGAGGTCATGGAATCGGCGGTGAAGGGTGGAACAATATGGCATCCGAACAGAGTAATCCAGATGTCAAAAAGATGATGGAGACTTGCACGGGCGCAGCTTGGTTGAGGTTTTGCAGTCATATTTTACGATTGACCGGCGATTCTTCGGATGCGGACGCAATTGAAAAATATGTTTATAACGGATTGATTGGCGCAATGAAGCCACATGGAGACGGATTCAGTTATCTCAATCTGTTAAATGGACGCAAAGTAGATAATCACGGCAATTGGTGGAAAGAGTTTAACAAGATATATGTGAGTTGCTGCAATTTGAATGGTCCGACAGGATTATCGTATCCGTATATTGCCGCAATGCAAGATGGGCAACACAATCCGGTTATCAATTTATACGAACCTGCAACAATAGAAACAAAAACGCCGAAAGGTAAATCATTGACGCTGGAAATCGTTTCATAATTTCCCCAAAACGGTAAAGTGAAAATCAAAGTTAATGTTGAGAATCCCGAAGAATTTACAGTGAAATTAAAAATTCCATCATGGAGCGAAAACACACAACTCGCAGATGGAGATTTGCAATTGCCACATCCGCAAGCGGGAAAATATGCGGAAATCAAAAAGACTTGGCAACCAGACGACGAAATCAATCTTACGTTTGATATGCGTTGCAAACTGATAGACGCTCCACAAGGCGGTTCCACTCCAAACGGTGATAAATACAAAGCGTTAAGATATGGAGCGTTGGTCTTGTGCCGTAATTCGGAAATTGATCCTGATTACAATAAACCGGTAACAATTATTGCCGACAAAAACGGATTCGTTGACACAAAACCAACAACCAATGCGACGGCTCTCTTGTATTTGATATTCCAACTTCAACCGGTTTCATCAAAATGTTTCCCTACGCCCACATCAACGGCTGGAACGGCGCAAAAATCCAAACTTGGCTTGCCATACCGTAATAAAAAATATTTTCGTGCAATCTCAAATATAAGGAGAAAAATAATGCAACCTAATAAATCGGAGGAGCGAGTTCTTATTTACTTTGATTATGCGTTAAAACGATTGTTGCGTAACAAATCCAATTATGACGTGCTTGAAGGATTTTTGAGCGTATTGCTTCAGACGGACGTCAAGGTGAAAAGTATTGTCGAAAGTGAAAGTAATAAAGAACACGCAACAGACAAATACAACAAAGTAATTCTGCTAAACTGTTCTCAATTTAAATTTCGTTTATTGCCGCCAGCTTACCTATCGGAAAGCAAGTTTTTACGCTCTTGAGTTACGCAATTTATAGTACGAACGGTATATTAACCTATAATTTTAATTGTGAGATGATAAGATGTTGACCAATAAAACAGTTTGTGTTCTTGATTCGCATGGAGTTCTTTATCAACTTTTTCATGCGTTGCCGCCAATGAGTAGTCCGTTGGGTGAGCCGGTTGGCGCGGTTTATGGGTTTGTTCGTGATATTCTTACGTTGATAGACAAACATCAACCGGATTATTTTTTCTGTGCATTTGATATGCACGGTGATACTTTTCGTACGAAAATCTATAACGATTACAAAGCTAACCGCTCTCCAATGCCTGAAGAGTTGCGACCTCAAATAGAGTCAGCGCGTATGATTCTTGAAGCGATGTGTATTCCGTCATTGGGAGTGGTTGGATTTGAAGCGGATGATATTTTGGCAACGGTTGCGCGTTTAGTTAGGGAGCGGAATGGTAATTGTATAATTGTTACGGCAGATAAAGATTGCCGGCAATTGATTTCTCCGCAAGTATCGCTTTACAATTTACGCAAGCAAAGTTTTTATCGTGCGGAAGAACTTTTGGCGGATTGGGGAATTATGCCAGAGCAGGTTGTTGATTTTCAATCGCTTGTCGGAGACAAAACCGACAACATTCCGGGTATATCGAATATAGGTCTTAAAACTGCTGCCGAACTTCTGCAAGCATTTGGAAATCTTGAATCGATATTTGAAAATGTTGATAAAATTACGGGCAAAAAGAAACAAGAATATATCAAATATGGACGTGAAGCGGCTTTTTTGAGTAGAGAACTTGTCAAGTTGCGTGATGATGTTCCGATTGAAATTGACTGGCAAAACAGCAAATTCAAAAATGAATTTGACAGGGAAAAATTGCAGTCTTTGTTAAACCGATTCGGATTCAGATCGCTTTTGGCAAAATTGAATTTGTCAATCAGCAAATCTTATGACGACAACGAAGACGAAGTTGATTCTGAAAAACAATCTGCAACTCTTTTTGATTTTGAGTCTGAAACTGACGCCGGTTCAAATTCTGTTTTGGACAAGAACAAGAGTACGCGTATATTTTTTCCGGTTTCGCCTATTTATCATCTTGTTGATTCGGAGGAGTTGTTTGATGAATTTCTTGTCAAGTTATCTGCAACAAATGTATTTGCTTTTGATACGGAGACGATTCCGATAGATTCGCGTTTTGATGCGACTTCGCCGCGATATACTAAAATTGTCGGGCTTTCATTTGCGTGGAACAATGATGAGGCGTGGTATTTACCTTTTGCGGGACCTCTTGGTTCGTCGATTTTGGAATTGGACACGGTACTTGATAAATTGCGTTCGGTGCTTGAAAACAACGCGATTTCTAAAGTCGGTCAAAATCTGAAATATGATATTGTGGTTTTGCGAAATAAGGGAATTCGGTTTCGTGGTATGGTTTTTGATACGATGATTGCTGATTATCTTTTGCGTTCTGATGCAATCAATCATAATCTTAATGAGTTAGCGGAGTTCTATTTGGGACACAAAACAATAAAAATCAGTGATTTGATCGGCAAGGGAAAAAAACAACGTATGATGAACGAAGTGCAAACATATATTCTTAACGAGTATGCCGGTGAAGATGCGCTTGTGGTTTGGGTTTTGTATCCGATATTGAAATCGAAGATAGAGGCGAAACCTGAAATTGCGCGATTATTATTGGATTTGGAGTTACCGCTTATGGCGGTGCTTGCGGAAATGGAGTTTGTTGGGGTAACGGTTGACATTGATGTTTTGCGTAGTTTGAGTGTTCGGTTTACGGAGGAGTTATTGTGTCTTGAGCGGGACATATTTAAACTTGCCGGACATAAATTTAATATCGCGTCGCCGAAACAATTGGCGACTGTACTTTTTGATGAGTTAAAATTGAAGAGCGTCAAGAAGACAAAAACATCGGCGCAAAGTACGGATGTTGAGGTGTTGGAGGCGTTGGCATTGGTTCATGAGTTACCGGCAAAAGTTGCGGAGTACAGACAACTTTCAAAATTGAAAGGGACGTATGTAGATGCGTTGCCGGAATTGATACATCCTGTTACGGGGCGGATTCACAGCTCTTTTAATCAGGTTTCAACTGTTACTGGTCGCTTGAGTTCAAGCAATCCGAATTTACAAAACATACCTGTACGTACTGAAAGCGGACGAGAGATAAGAAGCGCGTTCAAGGCGGGAACGAATTATGATTTATTATTATCTTGTGATTATTCTCAGATTGAGTTGCGGGTGTTAGCGCATTTTTCGGGTGATGAGCGGTTGTGTGAGGCGTTTGAGAACAATGAAGATATTCACATGCGGGTTGCTTGTGAAGTTTTCGGCGTACCGCCGGCAAGCGTAACTTCAGCAATGAGACGAACAGCAAAAGCTGTAAATTTCGGTGTAATTTACGGTCAAACCTCTTTCGGGCTTGCAAAACAACTCGGTATTTCAGACAAAGAAGCACAAAATTTCATCAATAGTTATTTTGAGAAATACTCTCAAATACGGCGTTATCTCGATTCAATTTTGGACAAATGTATAGAGAACGGCTACGTATCAACTCTTTTCGGGCGGCAACGCAAATTCCACGAAGGCGTTATTCGTCCCAAAAGAAGCGGCAGTTTAACTCAGGCTGAAAGAATGGCAATAAATACCGTAATTCAGGGTACGGCGTCAGATTTAATAAAACAGGCAATGATACGTTTGACAACTGCGATTCCGCCAGAGTTAAACGCAAACTTGTTGATTCAAATACATGACGAATTGGTTTATGAAGTTACAAACGAACACGCCGAACAACTAAGACAAATTGTTACAAAAAACATGACTCTTAACCAACCACTAAAAGTCCCATTGGTAGTTGATGCCGAATTAAACAAACATTGGCAATAAATTTGGGGGTTAGGGGAAAGAAGTTAGGATTATTTGTGTTTGCTTTTGTGTGATTATTCTCGTAGAAAATATAGTGACGCAATGTATTATTCTGGCTGTTGCATTCTATTAGAAGTGCAATACTTCCTAACCCCTGACCTCTACATTCTGCTGAGTAGTTAGAAGTCATATAACAAAATTTAATCATAAAATGAGACGAAAAAATTTGAGATTAAGACGAATTAGAAGAGTGCCGCGTCAGTTGCCGGTACAAATTCCATTTGATCAAGAAAAAAGAACTTGGGCGAACAAGTTCAAAGATGCATTTTACGGTTTAATGTCGTCTTTCAAAGGTCAATCGAGTTATAAAGCGCATTTTATTGCGGCGATTATTGTAATTTTAGCGGCGTTTTTTCTTGGTAATTTTGATACTATTCGTTGGTCGATAGCCATTCTTTGTATTGTGTTGGTGATTGCAACGGAAATGTTGAATACATCTATTGAAAATCTTGCCAAAGCAATAACATCAACATACGATCCCAAAATCGGATTAGCGTTAGATATTGCGAGTGGAGCGGTATTATTTGTTGCGTTTGGTTCTGTGATTATTGGAATCATACTGTTCACAGAATCAATTCTCAAACGATTCCAATAGCCGACTTGATATCTTTGCAACTCAATATAACATTCATGTGAATGTCGCAACGGCGATTGGAAGGCTTGAATTTAATGGGGAAATTCTAAAAACTCATTTTGTCCACGAATTTCCACGAAAGATCACGAATTAAATAATTTGTGTCAATTCGTGGATAAAATAAATTTATTGTCTAAATTTATCTATCCTGAAAATTTCGATAATTCCGTCAAAAATAGGTTTTTAGAAGTTGCCTAACAAAATTCCCAAACCATTGAAATATTATATGAACTTTATACAATATGATTAAATTCAAAACATTACTCACACGTTGCGTTTTCTGTGATTGATGAAATGAACTGTTGCGGAAAGCTCACTGCGGTGATCTTGTTATTAACTATTTTCCCAACTTAACAATCTAAAACAGATATGCGAAGTTTTATTTTTTTGGTACTTTCTGGTGTGTCTTGTTCTTTTTTTTCTTTTGTCGTGATTGCCGAAGATGTTCATTATCAAGGAGCATTGACGATGAAACCGGCGGCGGAATTGAAACTTTGGAATGGAACGGCGCCCGGCGAAAAAGCGGGAGTTCTTGGTGAAGAAAAAGCAGAATCCGGTAAGGAAAGATTACCGATTATTCGTGTTCAAAATGTTACAGAACCAACTCTTGCCGTGTACCAACCGGATCCCAAAAAGTCAACTGGAACTTGTGTTCTTATTTTCCCCGGCGGAGGGTACCATATTTTAGCGTACAACCATGAAGGTACGGAAATTGCCCATTGGCTCAATTCTATTGGAATTACGGCAGTTGTCGTTAAATACCGTGTTCCGCGACGCGTCGGACAACCCAAACATCTTGCCCCGCTTCAGGATGCACAACGAGCTGTCCGGCTTGTACGGCAGAATGCGGAAGCGTGGAAAATTGACGTTCAAAAAATCGGCGTTCTCGGTTTTTCCGCCGGAGCTCATCTGACGTTAATGATTGCAACAAATTATAACGAAAAAATTTACGAACCGGTTGACAATGCCGATCAATTGAGTGCAAGACCGAATTTTGCCGTACCAATTTATTTGGCTTATGCCTTAGGTGAAAAAACGGATCCGAAACGAGTTGACCTGCCTCTTGAAGAAAACATCAAGATCACCAAAGAAACGCCGCCAATGTTTCTTTCTATTTGCGACGATGATTCGGTTGGCTCTATGGGAAGCGTGCAACTTTATCGGAAACTTCATGAAACAGGAATTTCTTGTGAACTTCATATTTTTGTTAAAGGCGGACACGGTTACGGAATTCGTTCAAACAGCAGTTCGGCTGCCGGTTGGAATCGACTTTGTGAAGATTGGTTGAAACAGATGAAATTTTTGCAGCATTCACATTGACCATGAATTTTGAACGCCTGAAAATTTTGATCGTTCTACCAAAAATAGATTTTTAGAAGTTGCCAATTGTACCGTGTAGGTTTATTCGGTTTTAGGCAACAGAATAGTTGCCGATAAAAAAACCTTGACTGAATAGACCTTTCGCTAACCTGTAGTAGACCACCACTGACCCCTCCGAAGGAGGGGAATAAGAAGACGCCTCCGAGTGAGGGGAATAATTTTCCTCCTTCGGAGGGGTTGGGGGTGGTCTCGGAGGAGTTAAAGGCGGTTTTTCGTTGTAGGTTTTTTGTTGCGTTGATGTATTTTTAGGTTAGAGAAAAGGCCTAATAGGTACAAAGAGGTTTTTAGAAGTCCCTTAAAGTAAGTGAAAAAATTACAGTGTCGTTTTTTACAACGTTTATACTGCTCGTACTATAAATTGTGGGACTCAAGAGCGTAAAAGCCTGCTTTCCGATAGGTAAGCAGGCGAAGGTAAACGAAATTTAAAGTGTGAACAGTTCATTAAATCCAACAACAAAACTTAACACGGAGAATAAAATGAAAAAAGGTTTTTTACTCATTCTTTTTGCGAGCATCTGCCTATTATTGTTATTTGCCGGTTCACAGCAATCGTATCCGCAAACAGCTGATGAAAATGTTGCTAAAACTTCAGAACCTTCCGGAAATTTACAACAATCTCCGCAACAAAAAAC
>JAITDV010000496.1 GCA_031282385.1 Planctomycetaceae bacterium
TCCAAAGGAGGGGAATAAGAAGACGCCTCCGAAGGAGGCGAATAATTCCCTTCCTTCGGAGGGGTCAGGGATGGTCTCCTACAGGTTAGCGAAAAGGTCTAATATTTTCACGATTGCAACTCTCAATTTGGTAAATACGTCTGTAAAAATAATTTTTTTATTTAGGATTTGATTTTTTCGGTTGAGTTTTTAACTGATTTTTGTATTTGAATCAAAATTTTTCTCAAATTCCATTTCTTTGCGTACAGCCTTCAGGTCTTCTACAGAAGCTTCATTTATTTCTTTATCGCCTCCTGAAATTGACCAATTCAATGCGTATGAGTCTAATATTTCAAAATCAAAAGGAACTTCTGTAAAATCTGCGTGTTCAGCAATAAGATTTATAACTTTGTGTTCAACTACCTGATTTCGCAATATGTCCATTTGACCGCTCTTTTCTATAGACGCCCGCAATTTTCGAGCAGATACTCCAGACTTTCTCGCCAGAATTTCAATCTCATTATTGTAATCCTCTTCTGTATCAACAATATTTTCAGTTTCAGCAATTCTCTCAAGAATAAAATGTTCCTTTAGAGCTTTTGCGGTTACGGCGTTTGCATCTTGCCGCAGCAAATTCGACCGCAAAGTAACTTCCTCCTGCGAAAAACCACTGTGAATCAGTTCATACTCCACCCGCTTAAATTCTCTTTCCGATTGGCGTGAAAGAAACTCTTCCGGTAACTCCCAATCAGCCGCAATCGTTAAAGTATTCGTTATTTGCCGTCTTATTTGTGAACTCCGGGCAAACGCAATACGCTCTTTCAAATCGTCCAATATTTTATCTCTTAAATCAGCCTCGTCACTATAATTGCCCAACTGTTGCAACAATTCCGGCGACATTGCAGGAAGCTCAATACGCTTTACACCCAAAACTTCAAACGTAACATCAACCGTCTTGCCCCGCACACTGGCTTTTTTAGCATACTCCGAAACATTAACTTTCGTTTTAATTATATCGTCGGCTTTAACGCCGCTTACAAGTTTATCAAAATCATCAATCAAACCGTCATAAAACGAAAGTCCCTTCTTTATTCCTATTATCTCGTTTTCACGAGTATTAAGCACAACACCATCATATTCAACTTTAATATTTGCTTCTATGAAATTACCTTTTTCAGCAGGCGTATCAATCGGAATAAGAGTGCCATGTTCCGCAAGAATCGAGTCAATTTCTCTGTCAATATCTTCAGAATTTACCTCCCGAACAGGATTGTCGATTTTGAGTCCCTTCCACTCCGGCAACTCAAACTCCGGACGCACTTCAACAGAAAACTCAAAAACAAATGGTCCTTTTTCAGGAATTTCGTAATTTTCAATATTGATTTTAGGTTCACTTATCGGCACCAACTCAATTTCTTGATTCAAAACCTGCATTGCGTCCGATACAAGACTTCTTTTGACGTGATCTTGAACATCACGCCGAAATTTTTTCTCGATCAAACTCCGCGGCGCTTTGCCAACACGAAACCCCGGAATACGCGCCTCTCGACGTATCTCATCGAACTGTTTGTCAAAATATCGTTCAACTTCACCGCGCGGAATCGTAACTTCAATTGTACGTTCACAAGCACTGACAACTTTGACATTGGTCGTTAAAAGTAAATCTACTTTATTGTCTTCCATTCCTATATCTGTATCTGTTGTTGACATAATATATTCTCGACAAATTTAATTTATTTTGGTTAACGCAACTGCACCAGCTGCATTTCAGAATCACCTGACATATTGCAAAAACAGGTTTCCAAGACACAAAAAAACAAATGTTAGCGGAAACTCAATTGCACGACAATTTAAAATCTTCGTATTTATCCAGTGGATTGTTTTGAACACTTGAATATCAAATAGACCTTTTCTCTAACCTAAAAATACATCAACGCAACAAAAAACCGCCTTTAACTCCTCCGAGACCCCCTAACCCCTCCGAAGGAAGGGAATAATTCCCCTCCTTCGGAGGGGTCAGGGGTGGTTTCCTACAGGTTAGCGAAAAGGTCTAATAAACAATCTTATTTTCAAGCTAATTTTTTACCAACCCATGTTACGTACTGTAAGTAAAAATTCGGTAAAACAACATCCCGTAGAATCGGAAATTTTTCCTCACTCTTTTAGGGGCGAAGGAAAAACTGATATTTAGGTCATGCATAACATGAGTCATTAATTAACTCAAAATACTAAACCCACTGAAATATTACAAATTTTTTGAACAATTTGTGAACTGTCCACACTTTAAAGTATGAATTGTTTTGTGAACAGTTTAAAACGTGTTCGGCAAACTACACAATTACAACTTTAACCAAAATACCAAAACACGAATCCAAACTTAAAGAGCGGGCGAACGGGTTCGAACCGTCGACAACGACGTTGGCAACGTCGTGCTCTACCAACTGAGCTACGCCCGCTTATTTTTTGTAACAAAAATCAAATATTCTCGTTGCTCAGACCGGCTATTCAGAAACTTTCAAACTTGCCTCTTGCAAACCGCAATTCCACGCAACTCAATAACGAAGTCGCGAAATTATAGGCATGTTCCGACTTCTTGCAAGAAGGGGGGTAAATTTTTTTGCCAAAACACTCCCCGCACAGCCGCTTCACACAACTCAAAATACATTCCAAACAACTAAATTCTACGAGTTTCCGGCATTCAAAAAATTTTTTCTAACTCACAGCTTTTAACCAAAAATTTGAACAAAAAATAAAAGCGGGTTTAGAGAATTCGCTTGCTGCTAAGAGGAACTTCTAAAAACTTACTTTTTTAGACAAAAAATTTGTACAAGTCCATATTTTTTTAGGACACTATTTTTGAAAGAACAAGTTTTTTAGAAGTTGCCTTAATTCAATTCAATTTTCACCGTGAAACGATTTAATAATATTCCATGCTTCACGCGGAGAATCCGTGAAATGGAATAACTCAAGATCACTTCGTTCAATAACGCCGGTTTTTACCAGATGATCGAAATTTATGATCTTGCGCCAAAATTCTTCGCCGAAGATTATTATTGGTATCGGCTGCATTCGTTGGGTTTGCCTCAATGTCAACGCCTCAAACATTTCGTCAAATGTACCAAAACCGCCCGGATAAGTAACCAACGCTTTAGCCCGCAACATAAAATGTAATTTTCGGATCGCAAAATAATGAAATTGAAAACATAAACCTTGCGAAATATATGGATTCGGCTTTTGCTCATAAGGTAACTGAATATTCAACCCAACCGATAACGCACCAACTTCATACGCTCCGCGATTTGCCGCCTCCATTATTCCTGGTCCGCCGCCCGTACAAATCACGTAATCATGAGCTGTTTCACCTGCTGTATTATTATGTTCCCGTTCAAGATTCGCCTCCGAAACCGTCCGCGCAAATTCACGCGCCGACTCATAAAACTCACTCAATTCAACCGCCGTTTCCGCCCGATAAACCTCCTCACGCAACTCCGCACTATCCGGCAATTCCGAACTCCGCAATAACACCTCATGCAACCGAGATTGCGCCTTTTCACGAGAAACTATTCGCGCACTGCCAAAAACAATAACTGTTGAACGAATCCCCAAACGCCGCATAAAAACATCCGGCTTAGCAACCTCAAGTTGCAACCGAATCGAACGCATCTCGTCGTCAGTAATAAAATCCGCATCATGATACGCAATCCGATAACTCGGTGAATCAAGTAAAAGTTGAACATCTGTCAATTTATCTACAACACGGCGTTCAAAACCAGTTTCAAACGGAATATCCGACATCTTATCTCCAATTTGTTTTCAATATTTTTCGTTACATTTATTATATTATTGCCCCCGCAATAAAACGCAAGTGAATAATACCAGAAATTAAATCATGGCATCTATTCAGTCGTATATTAGACCTTTTCGCTAACCTGTAGGAGACCACCCCTGACCCCTCCGAAGGAGGGGAATTATTCGCCTCACTCGGAGAGGCGTATTCTTATTCGCCTCACTCGGATGCGTATTCTTATTCGCCTCACTAGGGGGCGTATTCTTATTCCCCTCCTTCGGAGGGGCTAGGGGTGGTCTCGAAGGAGTTAAAGGCGGGTTTTCGGTGTAGGTTTTTTGCTGCGTTGATGTATTTTTAGGTTAAAGAAAAGAAACACTGGACCTTTTCGATAACTTGTAGGAAAACCACCTTTGACTCCTCCGAGACCACCCCTGACCCCTCCGAAGGAGGGGAATTATTCGCCTCCCTCGGGGAGGCGTCTCCTTATTCGCCTCACTCGGATGCGTATTCTTATTCCCTCACTATGGGGCGTATTCTTATTCCCCTCCTTCGGAGGGGTTAGGGGTGGTCTCGAAGGAGTTAAAGGCGGGTTTTCGGTGTAGGTTTTTTGTTGCGTTGATGTATTTTTAGGTTAGAAAAAAGGTCTACTCAAAACACTAATTCCACTGAAATATTACAAATCATGCACTTTCTTAAACAATCGCGGTATTCTACAAGGAAAAAATAATATAACAAGCAGACACAACAAAATAGATTTGTTACTATACAGTCCGCTCTATTGCCAACCTTTGATTTCCCGATAAAATCATGCACTGTTCGTACTATAGATTGCGTATCTCAAGAGCGTAAATTTTCAGTAACTTGTGTGAGTTTACTTAATGGAGCAATAAATATTAGATGAAACATAATGTATTAGCAATAGTTCTTGCCGGCGGCAGAGGTTCGCGTCTTGATCCTCTTACGCGGGATCGTGCTAAACCTGCGGTTCCGTTTGGCGGTGCATATCGTATAGTTGATTTTACGCTTTCGAATTGTTACAACAGCGGCTTGCGCAAAATACTACTTTTGACGCAATACAAAGCGATGAGTCTTGACAGACATATTTCGATTGGTTGGTCGCGTTATTTTTGTCGTGAGATGGGCGAATATGTTGATGTGGTTCCTCCGCAACAATATATTGCGGAGAGTTGGTATCTTGGCACGGCGGATGCAGTTTATCAAAATTTATTTGCGGTAGAAGATGAGAAGCCGGATTATGTGATTATTCTAGGCGGCGATCATATTTACAAAATGGACTACGCTAAGATGCTGCAATTTCATATTGCGAACAAAGCATCGGCAACAGTTGCGGCGATACCGATTTCGTTGGATGAAGCTCGGGGGCGTTTTGGCGTGATGGAAGTTGACGCGGCGTATCGGATAATTGGATTCGAGGAGAAACCGGAACATCCGAAAGCAATTCCAAATCAACCGAATCGTTGTCTTGGTTCGATGGGAATTTATATCTTTAGTACGAAGACGCTTTGTGATAAACTTTGCCAGGATGCGGTTGACGTAAACAGCAAGCATGATTTTGGCACCAATATAATTCCATCTCTTATTGACACGCATCCGGTATTTGCTTTCTCGTTTATGGATGAGAACCGCAAGACGGAAGCGTATTGGCGTGATGTTGGTACGCTTGATTCGTTTTATGATGCTAACATGGATTTAGTTTCGGTTGATCCGCATTTAAATATTTATGATGCTGCGTGGCCAATTTATACATTTCATCCGAATTTACCGCCAGCGAAATTTGTATTTGCGTCGGAGTTGCGGACGGGGCAGGCGTTGGACAGTATAGTTTGCCCGGGTGTGATTGTTTCGGGCGGGTTGGTTTCAAGGTCAATTTTGGGGTATCGTTGCCGAGTGAATAGTTTTTCGAAAGTAGAGTCTTCGATTCTTTTTGACAATGTGCAAGTTGCGAGAAAGACAAAGATCAAAAACGCAATTATTGACAAAGATGTAACAATACCGGAAAACGAGACAATAGGTTATGATCACGAACGAGATCGAAATCGCGGATTTATTGTTACGGAAAATGGAATTACTGTAGTTGCCAAACAAGTCGGACGCCGTTATTTTACTTAACGTGAATTCGTAGTTATTCACTTGTTTTTTATGTTGCTCGTCTGTTCGTACAATAAATTGCGTGCCTCAAGAGTGTAAAATTCTGTGTTTTCCGACAGCTAAGCAGGCGGCGGCAAACGAAATTTAAAGTGTGAACAGTTTAATAAAATGAAAGTACGATTATTTATTTATGGTTCGGTCGGTTCGGGCAAGACGAGTTTTTTTCGGCAATTGATTCAGGGCAATGTTTTGCAAGGCGGTTTGAATCAGAAGTTGTCAAAATTTATATCGAGTTCGGTTTCATCAACGGGTCAAGTTATTCCGACGACGGTTGGAGTTGATGGTCTTGAGGTAAAATTGGATCGGGACTGTTATGTGATTTCGGATTGGAAGGGCGAACTTCTTTCGGCGTCTGTTAGTGGTTTTCCGTTTAGTGATTCGGGTTGGATTGGGCGGCGGAATGATAGAGTAACAAGTCAATTGTTGCGTAGTGATGCGGTATTATTTTTCTTTGATCCGACAGCGCAAAGTGTGTTGGATTCTATTCGTCCTCTTGAACAAATACAACGTCATCATTATGTTGAGTTGCTTCGTGCGAAACAGATAATAGATTTTGTCTTGAGAGTACGTCAAAATAATTTTGTTCCGATCATATTTGTTTTAACGCATTGTGATTTATTTGAAGTTATTTCGGGTCTTCGTGAGCGGACTGAGATTTGGGCGGATGCGGTCAATCGTTATTTGTACGAGTCTTATGAGGATTTTTTCCGCGGTTATTATCCGAAGTCGTTAGTTTGCCGCGAGCAATTATTCTATTACGTTTCAACAGTGAGCGAGTCAAAACAGCCGCGTAAGTCGCTGTTTTCGCCCCAAGCCGGAACGGTACCGGCGGCAAAGGTTGATGCGGTGAATTGGGTTGAATCTTTTCCGTTTGCGGTTGATTTAGCGAATATTTTGCGGGCTATTCCAAAGCATATTGATTTAATTAAGTTTTTTCGGCGTAGAGATCGTAGGCGTTGTTATTTGGTTTTATTTTTATTTTTGTTGTGTTTGTGTTTGGTATTTTTGGTACCGATAATTTTGGGAATGCAGCGCGGGCAAGTTTTTATTGGCAAATTGCAAAAACAAGTATCATCGGTGATTGATCGAGTGCCGCAATTGAAATCAATGTTGGAGGACTTGCCCAAATCGGAAGCGGAATTGGAATTGAAATTGAGGTTATTGGAGGAGTCGGCGAATTTGGATGTCAATGGGGCGGCGGAGTTGAATGAGTCTATTAATATTTTGATGCGCAGGTTGAACAAATTGGAGAATGCGAGCGGACAAAATAGTGAGAAGTACAAGGAACAGTTTATTAAATGGACGGAGGCGATACAGAAAGTAGAACGGTTATTTGATGTGGGCGCGTTTGAGAGCGGTCGTGTCAAGTTGGAGTTATTTGGAGTGATTCTTGGCAAGTTATCGGATTCGTCGGCGCGGGTAACGCCGCAACTTGATAGTGTGTTGAAAAAGTATTGGAATTTTTATCGTGCGGAGTTAGTTTTGGAGTTGTCGGGTGAGTTGCAGGTGAATGCAGACGCGGGTTTGAGCGGCAAGCAGCAGTTGGAGATGTTGTGTTTGAGGTTGGAGCGGTTTTTTAGGGAGATAAATAATTCGCGGGTTCGCGGTGATAGTTTTTCGTTGAGGGCAAGTAATCGTGATAGTGATAGTATTAAAAGTTTAAAAGATTCAAATCAAAAAGAACGGTTAAGACAAGATATTCGTAAATGTTTTAAGTCTTGTGAGAATTTTCTGGTGAATTATCCGGTGGAGATTAGGTTTAAGGAGGTTTTGTATTCGTCGGAGGTTGGGATTGATCGTGATTTCGTGTGGCGTGTAAAGGTCGCGGGAGTTGAGGGCAATCCGATTTATGTTGACTTGGCAATAGCACCTGGTTATCGCAATGATAAAATTTGTCAATTTTTACCGGTCAAAGATCGGCTAACTGTTTTGTTGAATTTTGATTCAAGAATACAAATTTCGCTTGAGCGGATGTACAAAGGCGGAGGCGGAACGGGCAAAAATAGAAGTAATAACAAGGAACAAATGCAAGAACAAGAACAGATACAGGAACAACGAGATCAAGAAATTATGTCTGGTTGGCAAGAGGTGTTGGCGTGGCAAGTCGAACAGAGGCAAAATGAAAAGTCGCTTGAAGGATTGGGGATAAAGTTTTATTTGCAATTTGAAAATGAAACCAACACAATCTATTCATGTGAAGGTGAAGGAATGAAAATTCAAATGGCAATAAAACGCGCAAGAACAGTTCCCGATCTTTTATGGGAAATAACAAATTAAACAAATCACTTTTAATTTCGGAATTTCTAATTTTTACCATGGATTTCAAAAAGATTCGTGTTTTACATGTGTTTGGTGATTTAGGTTGTGCCGGCGGTGCGGAAAAATGGTTTCTTGAAATCTTAAAATTGCAAGACCCGCGAATTCAATTTGACTTTATTACCAGCGTTTGTAACAAAAGTGTTGCTGATGAAGTTACGGCACTTGGTGCAACTATTCATTATATTCCGTTCTCGCACAGTTCAATTCCATTTTGTATTTTCAATCCCTATCTTAATTCTGCCCGCAAAATTTTACAACAACATAAATACGACGTATTGCACGTACACCAATTCGATCTTGCCGGAGAGCTGTTGCGAATCGCGCAACTTGAACAAGTCAAAACACGTGTCATGACAATTCACGCTTCAAAATACGATAACCCGCGTATTCTACGGAGGCTTGCATATCTCATTTGCGGAAAAAATTGGATATTCAAACACGCAACAAATATCTTGCCATGTTCGCAATATGCAGCGCAATCTTTTAATTGTACAAATCCATTAAAAACAAAAATTATCTATCCCGCTATCAACCCAACTTACTACAATCTCAACAGCAAAAAACAATCCCAACTAAAATCATATTATCAAAATATTTTCAATATCCCGCCGAACTCTATTACGATTGGACATATTGGAAGATTCACCAAACAGAAAAATCACCAGTTCCTAATAAAATTACTTGCACAATTAATTCAAGATAACAAAAATATACATGCCCTTTTAATTGGAACGGGCGAGTTATTGCCCAAAATAAAACAAGACATAGTTAAACTGGACTTGCAAAAACATATTATATTGGCGGGAAAAAGAAACGATGTGCCAAACATCATTAACTCAATATTTGATGTTCTTGTTTTGCCGTCGCTTTATGAGGGATTACCAATTGTTGCACTTGAGGCGCTTGCATCGGGTTTAGCTGTTGTACTATCGGACAAAATCACAACTGAATTGGATGATTATTTCTCAAACAGAATTTTTCGCGAAAAATTAGAAATTAAAAATTGGCTTAATGCCATACCTCTTGCAATCAACGCAAAAATCAATAATCAAGAAGCTATGACAGAATTCCTAAACTCCCCGTTCAATATAAAAAATTCCCTAGAAAATCTAATCAATATCTACAATAAAGCATTGAAATAGTTCACACTTCATTTTCCTTCACTCAAAATAAAATATCTATCCGGTCGCATATTTATTATCGTCAACAATTCTGTTCCCCAAGCCCAATAAAACCGCACGGAACAATAGACCTTTTCGCTAACCTGTAGGAGACCACCCCTGACCCCTCCGAAGGAGGGGAATTATTTCCCTCCCTCGGAGGCGTATTCTTATTCCCCTCCTTCGGAGGGGTTAGGGGTGGTCTCTGAGGAGTTAAAGGCGGGTTTTCGGTGTAGTTTTTTTGTTGCGTTGATGTATTTTTAGGTTAGAGAAAAGGTCTAATATAATTTTCCGAACGGCTCTAATATTCCAATCCTCATTTACTGGAATGTTTTTTTGTGTTGTATTGTGTTGGGTTTTCAGCCCATTGCCGCAAATTTAGCTCAAAACAATTTTAAGCATTCCACGATAAAAAAGCATTCCACTGAACAATTACAAATAATATTTTTTGTTGACGTTTGAACTGGTGTTGCATTTTCTGAAAATTTGTTTTATAATCTCCGCTTGCATTGGTCGAGACAGTTTAGATTTGATGGTTTTAGAATTTCTGTAACGAAAAATTGAATTGAGTTTGATTGCAATAGATTTAACCGCATTTTGTGCAAGTTAGATTTATTTGCATTTATACTGTTCGTACTATAAATTGCGTGACTCAAGAGCGTAAAAGCTTGCTTTCCGATAAGTAAGCAGGCGACGGTGAAGGAAATTTAAATTGTGAACAGTTTAAATAGTTGTTTATTGAGTTGTTGGTTTTTTTATTTTATCAAAAGAATTAATCGGCAACTTCAATAATTTTTTGTAACGTTAATTAAATCCACTAACAAAATTTTAATGGAGAAGAAGAAAATGAAAAAGACAAATTCATTGTCAAGTTTGGTTGTAGCCGAAATTAATGTCAAAATTGATGTTACGGCAAATGTTAAAATAGGCAAGGGGGGGGGGGGGGCGTAGAATTAATAATTGTCCAAATTATCGTTACGATAATTCTACTAGGATTTCTCCCAAGCCTCCTTCTGGCTATATTGGTTTTACTCTTGTTGAGCTTCTGGTGGTGATTGCGATTATTGGCGTTTTGATCGCGTTGCTTTTACCAGCTGTTCAAGCCGCGCGTGAAGCAGCAAGACGAATGCAATGTGCAAACAATCTCAAGCAAATTATGCTTGCGATGTTAAATTACGAAGACACGAATAAAACACTTCCCGGTAATGGCGGAAATCCTGGATCTCCAGAGTATATTGCGCTTTCTCCGTATATTTTTACGCTTCCATTTTTTGAACAAGCCGCACGGTTTGAACAAATCCAAAAAGACCATCCCGGCTTCAAACAGAGACACGCCGCTTATAGTAATTGTCCGGGCTTGAGTTGTCCATCAGATGGCAACACAAAAGGCGTAGGGTTGTTTAATCAACATCAAACTTGTAACTATTGTATAAATTACGGCGATTCGAGTTATTATGTTAATGGCGCCAATGAAAGTCATCCGGGAACTACTTATCCGGGTATCGGCGCACCAGGTGCAGGTAACAATAAAACTCGCGGTCCTTTTGGACAAGGTCAGAGGTATTGTACTCTCAGCGAAATATCTGACGGAACTTCCAATACAATTGCGCTCAGTGAAACTACAGTAGTTCGGGAAGCAGGTTCAAGAAGTCCGAAAACCGGCGGACTTGTTCACGCGGGTGCAGGTAACAATGAATCGCCGCAACTTTGTCTGACCAAAGCATTCGGTACATCAACAGACCGCTCCGAGTACATAAGTACCGCAATCGTCCGAACTCAATCAATGAGCGGCAATCCGCCGCAAGATAACGCAGCTTATCGCGGTTGTACTTTTGTTTGGATGGAATCTAT
>JAITDV010000541.1 GCA_031282385.1 Planctomycetaceae bacterium
TAGGGGTGGTCTCGGAGGAGTTAAAGGCGGTTTTTCGTTGTAGGTTTTTTGTTGCGTTGATGTATTTTTATGTTAGAGAAAAGGTCTAATATGATTTCAGAAATTGCCGATAAAATTGACATATCATTGAAGACAGCATTTACGTTAAAGATACCAAAAAATAATTTTTAACAAGTTAATAATTACTCACACTTTAAGTTTCGTTTACCTTCGCCTGATTACCTATCGGAAAGCAGGTTTTTACACTCTTGGGTCGCGCAATTTATAGTACGAGCAACATATAAAAAATGACCGATTTATCGAAAAATAGTGTTTTACAAATTTTTTTGCGGTTTGCGCAAAATTTTCTTGAGATAATTTTTGTTGCAATAATTCTGATGCAGTTTCAAAATTTACCAGAAAATAATTTAAGAACCGCTCAAGCTGCCGAACTTGTTGTTGGTCAAACGAATCCGAATGCGGATTCACATGAACAATCAAAAACAACAGAAAATCGTCCAACCAAAATTTGGTTTATTACAGGAACATCTAGCGGATTTGGGTTGGAAGTAACGAAGGCGGTATTGGCGCGAGGTGATTCTGTTGCGGCAACTGCTCTTGAACCTGAAACTCATTCAGAATTGAAAAAAAAATACAACGATAAAATTTTACCGTTGCGTCTTGATGTTACCAAGCGGGACGAAGTAGATGCGGCAGTCAATGCGGCGGTTAAATTTTTTGGGCGTATTGACGTCGTTTTGAACAATGCCGGAATTGGTTATTGGGGTGCGGTTGAGGAACTTTCGGAGGCGGAATTATGGAAGCAAATGGATGTGAATTTTTTTGGTTCGTTTCGTGTGATACAGGCGGTTTTACCGGTTTTGCAAAAGCAGCGCTGCGGACATATTATCCAAATTTCGTCAATTGCGGGACATACTGCGTTTCGATTAGGCGGAGCGTACAGTTGTTCAAAGTGGGCGGTTGAGGCGTTGAATGAAACGGTTGCAATTGAGACAGAGAAATTTGGTATCAATGTTAGCATTATCGAACCAGGTCCTTTCAAAACGAATTTTTTCAAATCAATTAAATATGCGGAAAATGTAATGGAAAAATACAGTCCGAATTTTGATCCGGCAAAATTAAATCAAATTGACAATAAAAAAATTACGAGTAAAGAACGTATTGCGGAGTTGGAACTTTTGGGAATCCGTATTATGGATGGTTCTAACTATGAAGAACCGGCAAATGTAGCTTGTGAAATATTAAAAGTTGCCGACGAAAAAAAACCGCCCTTGCGCGTAATTGTTGGCAAAGGCGCAAGAGAATTTGTCGAAAAAACATATAAAAAACGATTGGAAGAATGGAAAAATTGGAAATGAATTGTTAATCGCCGTATTTGAGTTTTTGCAATATTTCAGTAGAATTCTAAATAGGTCTTTTCTTAACTTATGTTACGCACCGCAAATGAAAAAATCGGTAAAACAACATCCCGTAGAATAGGAAATTTTTTTCCCCGCCCCGAAGACGCGAAGGAAAAACTGATATTTAGCCTCTGCGTAACATGAGTTATTTATTAACTCAAAACATTAAGTCCACTGAAATATTATAAATTTTGCAAAAGTTTACAAATTAACGAGAGGTGACAAATGAAAGATCAAATAAGGATACGAGTTTCTGGATTTATTGAGGAATCGGTTGTGGATGGTCCTGGGATTCGGTTTGTTGTTTTTACGCAAGGTTGCCAACGTTTTTGTCCCGATTGTCATAATCCGCAAACGCATGATTTGCAAGGCGGCACGGAAGTTACGATTGGTGAAATTTTGGCGAAGATAGATTCTAATCCGTTGTTGGATGGAGTAACGTTTAGCGGCGGCGAACCGTTTCTTCAAGCAAAGGCATTGGCGGAACTTGCGGAGTGTTGTCATGCTAGAAAGTTATCTGTTGTTGTTTATACGGGTTTTTATTATGAGGAACTGCTTGCCAATCCAGACAACCGTGATTGGCAAGAATTATTGAATCAAACGGATATTCTGATTGACGGTCCGTTTGAACGCGACAAAAAAACAATCGAAATTGCATTTCGCGGTTCGTCAAATCAGCGGCTTTTTTGTCTTTCTTAATTCCCATTTAATTCTCCCCCTGTTGCGTTGTGAAGTGTTGGGATATAATTTCGCACTGTTTGCGGTTCTGCGGAGTAAATTTGAAATTTTTGAAATTACAGATGCGGACTGCGTATTTTTTTGTGTGTAATTGACGGCGGCGACGTCCAATATACCGTTCATACTACAATTGCGCAACTCAAGAGCGTAAAAGCCTGCTTGCCGATAAGTAAGCAGGCGAAGGTAAAGGAAAGTTAAAGTGTGAACTGTTTAAAATACAGTGTTATGGGCAATGTCGATTTGGGCAAGCCGGTTTGAGCTGTTTACATTGTAAAGAAAATTAACCAATAAACTTACAACAATTTAAACTGTTCGCACTTTACAGTTTTTGGTAACATTCGCAGGATTATTTATTGGAAGAATTTAATGGCTTTTGTGTTACTGAAATTTGAAGTACGTTCGGTTTACAAAACGATCTGAAAAAAATGAGATTACAAAAAATTTTTGTTACGATTATTTTTGCATTTAGTTTGCTTGTTGCGTTGAATTTTGGCGTGCAACATGTGTCGGGCGAACAATTGCCGAAAATAAAAACTCTGATTATTGACGGTGAAAATAACCATAATTGGAAAGCGACAACGCCGGTATTGCAAAAGATGCTGGAGGAGTCGGGGCGGTTTACTGTTGATGTGATTACGCTTAATAGGGACGGCAAGAAATATAAAGTTGGTGCAGTAACAGCAAATCTTGACTCAAACTTGGTAGGCAATGAATTTAGTCCGGTGTTTGATAAGTTTGATTTGGTTATTTCAAATTTCAATAATCATAAAGGCGGTGCGTGGTCAGAAGCGGTTCGGACGGCGTTTGAGAAATATGTCAAGGATGGTCATGGTTTTGTTGTATATCACGCGGCGGACAACGCGTTTCGCGAATGGAAAGAGTACAACAAAATGATCGCATTTGGAGGTTGGGGAAACAGAAACGAAAGCGATGGTCCTTATTTATATATTGACAAAGATGGCAAAACGATTCGGGATGAATCAAAAGGCAGCGGCGGACATCACGGGTCTCAATGGGCATTCCCGATTACAAATCAAGCTACAGAACATCCAGTGATGAAAGGTTTACCGAAAGTTTTTATGCATTCGGCTGATGAGTTGTATGAGCGGATGCGAGGTCCGGCGGAGAATGTTACAATTCTTGCAACTGCTTATGCAAAAAATACAACTAAACGGCATGAGCCGATGTTGCTTGCTATTGAGTATGGCAAAGGTCGAGTTTTTCATACGACGCTTGGACACGACGCTCAACAACTTAAAAGTGTTGCTTTTATTGTAACGTTTTTACGCGGCGCTGAATGGGCAGCAACCGGCAAGGTTAATATTCCTGTTCCCGACGACATGCCAAATGAATCAGAGCCCGTTACTCGAAAGTAAAATTATGCATCAATTCAGTCATGATATTTTTTTGTGCTATTGAATTTTCCCGTACTTTTAAGGACAGAAAAAGAATGTCTGTAACTGATATTGAATAATTACCTTGCAACTCGAACAAAATTCAAAGACGGCGGTTACTCCAATGTATTTTTATTTTTTGAACATCAATCAACTTGTATAAGATTGTTTAGTCTGTCTTCTTTGCGTAAAATACTTGAGTTTTACGAAGGTT
>JAITDV010000626.1 GCA_031282385.1 Planctomycetaceae bacterium
GTTTTTGTTCTTTTCTGTGTCGGAGCTTGCAGTTTTGCCCACTGTTTTTATGCCGTAGCTGCTAGCAGAATTACTAGAGGCGGAAATTTTATGGCTGACGTTAAGGCTTGCAATTTGTCCGGCAAAAATACCAATAGCATCGCCGGCATTACTTGTTACGTCAATATCGCCGCCGAGAATCAATGTATTAGCAGCAGCATATCCATAATCAACATTACTATCAGTCAAATTATAAGCCCCAAGCGAAATCCCCAACGCCGCACCAGTACCAGTTTTGACGGTAATCTTGCTCAATGTAACTTTACCATCACTCGTAATTCCAGGTGCTGCACTATAACTCATACCTCCAGATGGATTACTATAAGTAATATCTTTATCATTTTTCAAGAGCAATCCAATAGCTTCATTCGCCGTATATGTTGTACCGAGAAAAATATCACCAATTTCAAGCTCCCCCGCAATCCGACCAATTGTTAGACTCTCGGATGAACCTTGAGTACTACCAACACCAACCTGATTTATCTGAACACCATACAAATGACCTTCGTCATTACCGTCGGAATTAATTGTAATTGTCCCAAGTTTTACCAATGCACCTTGTGATATTTCTGTTGCATGAAGCCCCGTCGCAATTGTATCCGCATCTGTAATTTTACCAGTAATATTAATACCTTTTACGGTAGTTGAATCTATAATTTCGCCTATAACTGTTCCACTCACATTCCCTAACAGAACGCCAGCAGTCGAACCGCCTGTTCCTTTATGCTCAGTTTTAATTTCTTTAATGCTAACTGTACTGCCACCCGCAACATTAAACGCTTGAAAACCGACCGCAACATCGCTCGTACTACTCGTTGTCGCACTAAGAGTACCTACTTCAATAAATGCACCTGCTCCTAGACTCGAAATGTCGCTCATGTCTGTATTGGCGAAAATCATACCGTAAGCGGCTCCAGAAGTCGATGTTGCCGTAAAATCACCTAAATCACTATCTGTTGAAATCTTACCAATAAAATCGTCGTTAGAAGCATAACCAAAACCAGCAGCTATATATTGAAGTGGATCCTGAAGACCAGATTGATTATTGGTAACAACAACAGATTGACCATTTAAGTCTATTCTTAAATCTTTAGAATCAGAGAAAATCCCAGTAATCGGTGATCCAGAAGTGCTTGTCAAAGCAGTAAAACTTGATAACTCAAAATAATTGTTTTGAGGGCTATATGGATCAGTAGTATGATTGGCATCCGAGTATGTATTACTTGTGATAACAACACCTGCATCGACTGCAGCGGAACCAATTGTGTGAGATATTACACTGTTACCTACTATCGTTATTTCTTGAGCGTACAATTTAGTTTCTGTAACGATGAAGTAACAGCAGCTACAGAAAATAGCAATTGAACAAACGACGGCAATGGTAGTTCTTTTTATTGATTTCATAATAATTTTACAAATTGATTTCGACGGTATGTCTGTTTTCTTAAATTAAATACTAGACCTTTTCGCTAACCTGTAGGAGACCACCCCTGCCCCCTGGGTTATAGTGGTGGTCTCGTAGGAGTTAAAGGCGGTTTTTTGTTGTTGTATTTTTAGGTTAGAGAAAAGGTCTAAGTTTTGGCACTTTGTCCGTTTGCCAACCAACACACACAAACAAAATAACTATCCTAACTAACACTTCTAACTAATTCTCTATTGCACCAAAAAACTAAATATACACTTACATTCCTTTTTGTTGTCTTTTAAATTGGTTGTACATTGGTTCCGACAGGTTTTTTGTTGTTGAACCGGTCAATTGTTCAACAAGTTTATTATCCAATTCGTCCTGAAAAATTTCTTCAGCGCGCCCTCCATGGAAATAAGGATTTTTTTGTTGTGTTGCCCGCATTGATTTCAACATTTGCCCAAACAAAACTTGCCCAATAAATTTATGAAACAACTCCCTAAATTCTCGCTCATCTTCTAATTTCTGAATTTTGACTTTCGTACTTGGGCTTACGGCTTCGTTGAATATTGCATCCGAAATATTTAATTCGGATTTCTTACTTTGTTTTTCGTGAGATTCCGAATTCTGAATTTTGACATCGGAATTCGTGAGTCGAAATTCAACGAATTCTGATTTCAGGTTTCGGAATTTTGGCGTTGAAGAGGCAACATTACTAATTGTTGAAATCGGCGGTAACATTTTATTTGATATTTCCTTTCTAAATTCTTACTTTTATTACTGAAAATTAAAGTTTGAAATAACTGCCTAATAACCTTTAACCTCAAACAATGACGTTATTTCCCTTCTGAAAATTTGACGTCTCCGATAATAGCGCCCTTTTGTTGCAGTGCTTTTATGATGTCTATCATGTCTTGCGAAGATAATCTCAAAGCATCCATCGATGCTTGCAATGCCTTCAATTTTGTGTTTGTAACAGCTTGACCATTGAATTGTTTCAGCTTTGTCTCCGTATCAACGTCCACAAATCTTTGCGGATTTACTTCTTGAACCGGCGGCGCCACCGGCGGACGTATCGACACTTCCATATCCTTGTGCGAAATAACCACCGGACGAACCATAACATCCTCATCAATAATAATCGTCCCCGTCTTCTCATCAATCAAAACTTGCGGTTGCATAGGAATATCTATAAAAATCTCCGTTGCCAACAATTGATCCATAAACTTCATCGGATTACCATAATTATCATTCGGCACCCTCACCACAACAAAACTCCCATCAATCGCCCTCGCAATCTCACGATTCTGATCCTTAAACTCGTAGTTTATACTCGACGCAACATTAAACGCCATCCTCATGTTCGCATGCTCCGGTCTTAACACCAACGTAACACAACCATCCTTAATATACGGATTGTTAAAATCCGCCGTCAACCTGCATCCCTTTGTAATAAAAGCATTGTTCGGCTTGCCCGCAATCTCTGTCAAATTTCCCCAAGCCATTCCCAAAATAGGCGTCTCCTCCGGCGATAACGGAATCGGCGGAAATAACTTCATTTGCGATAACCGCCCCCCAACTAAACTCTTCGCGTTGCCAACCGACGTAACCGCACAATCAATCAACTCGCCACTCCTCGCACCACTCGCCGGAATCGTCGCAGATACCTCAACAAGCGCACTGTTCCGCGACGAATTAATCGCCCTAACATCACTCTCCGCTAATCCCAATCGCGTCAACTTCTGCAATATCGATTTCGCCGTCGGTCCAAAATTTTTCAAATCATCACCCGTACCACTAAGACCAGTTACAATCCCAAATCCTTGAATCACAGTACTCTCTTGTCCCTTGACTCGAGCAACATTCTCAACCCGTAACACCGCACCAAAAACATCAACTCCACTTAACAAAACAAAAATAAATAACAACCGAAAAAATATACTAATCGACATCGCAATAACTTACAAAAAATAATACTTGATTAATCAAAACAACAATAAACTAAAAAAGAATGTTAAACTTTATCAAATGTATCAGTTTTAACGGATATACTACCATCGTACAAATTACAAGAAATAATTAGAATATCTCAGAAATTTACAAAAAAATCCAGTAAAAAAATAATAACCATTCAGTCACAAGATTTAATTGTTCATGAAAAAAAGAGACTAGACCTTTTCTCTAACCTAAAAATACACCAACACAACAAAAAATCTACACCGATACCCCGCCTTTAACTCCTCCAAGACCACCCCGAGCCCCTCCAAAGGAGGGGAATAAGAATAAGTCTCCGAGTTAGGCGAATAAGGAGACGCCTCCGAGTTAGGGGAATAAGAATACGCCTCCTTCGGAGGCGACTAATTCCCCTCCTTCGGAGGGGTCAGGGGTGGTCTCGGAGGAGTTAAAGGCGGGTTTTCCTACAAGTTATCGAAAAGGTCCAGAGTTTCTTTTCTCTAACCTAAAAATACACCAACACAACAAAAAATCTACACCGAAACCCCGCCTTTAACTCCTCCAAGACC
>JAITDV010000036.1 GCA_031282385.1 Planctomycetaceae bacterium
GCAACAGACAAAATTTTAAACAGTTCACACTTTAAATTTCGTTTACCGTAGCCTGCTTACCTATCGTAAATCAGACTTTGACGCTCTTGAGTCCTGCAATTTATGGGACGAAAAGTATATTATTTTACTCAATCTTGTATTCGAATGAAAAGATATAAACTTTTGCATTCATATAATCAGGCATCCTGCGTATCCTACTACACGAGTTTTATCACCAGAAGATTCTGCGCTTGTTGTGTAACCTATTTCTTCAACGGAACTCAAACATGATATACGCCGCAATACCTCCAAAACAAAAACCATCGGAACTATCCCACACATAGAAATCTGATTTTTGTTTACTGTTTCCAGTAAGATTTCCGGTTTCAAATTGACCGCCGCTTCCTTCAATGCATCAATCGCGATTCTGTCAATTTTACGTGTAGTTTCCTCCGACGCAAAATGATTCATATCCGACGAAACAATCAATAGCGGTTTTTTTTCAAGCGCATTCATAAAATTTGCGAATTGTAACGCTCCCGCTTGAATCATTGCCCACGATGAAGTTGCCATCACAATACCAACAATTTTCGTTTTCGGCGATAGTTTGCGTAATATTGGAAGCAGAACTTCAATTGCGTGTTCACTTTCATGCGGTATTGCGTCAAAGTCGATCAAATCTACATATCTCATAATTGTCTCCGCCAACTCAAGATCACTCTCTACCTGACCGTCCGGCAACTCCCAATACAAATTCGGCGCAATAGCCCAATCAATTCCTCCCGCGCGATGTTTCGGCGCAAAAATTATTACTCGTTCCGGTATCTCTACCGCCGCCAAAGTTGCCGCCGCAAGTTGCCCCGAATAACGCCAACCCGCATGAGGTACAAGCACCGCCGGAACTATCTTGTGTTTCAATTTCTGTTTACCCAACATCCGATCAAGCTCATTATTAAGCTCACCAACATCAGACGGATAAAACATCCCCGCAACCGCACTCGCACGTGATTTATTCCACTCCCGCGACTTCTGAATAGAACTAACCGATAAACACTCCATCGTCGCCACAATCTCAAAAGAAATAACATCACACAAATCTAAATCTTCCACCTCAAGAATATCCACTCCACTTTGTACAATTTCCTCCGCCGTACATGACCTGTCATGACGGCAAAACCATCCTTTGTTGCTGGTTATCAAAATACACCGACTCGATGTGTCAATCCCGCTCACATCAAAACGATTAGCATTACCATGAATCTCCGGTTCCCAAAACACAGCCAAATCAAGCACAAAATCACGAATATCATAAAAAGTTACACCAAGACGCACCACCTGATAACCCAATACCTTGAGCAACTCAATCACCGACGCTTGAAACCGAACATCAGGTCGGACAGAAATTTTGGAACAAACTATTGCAGGACGATCAGGAATCTTAAATTCAATTATAACGCCCGAAACATTGCCATCATAAAGTCCAGGGAAATAAGCCGGCGGCGATAAATTTTCCGTCATTGCCCTAAATGTCTCCACACAAACATTCCGAACTTCTTCTATATCAACCAACGTCGGCGCATTTGACGCAGATGCGCCGCGTTGAAATTTCGCCGCAAAAATTAATTCGTCGGCAGTTTTTTTATGATTAATATTTGTTGCCGAAAATGGTCCCTTGATCGCCCGCCCCTCAAACGTATGCAATAACGATTTGTCATCCAGCCAAGCATTAGTAGGTAAACCTGCCTTGCGGCAAACTGCTTCAAGAAATTGCCGCGTGTTCATATCATATTCAATTGCAACTCCCGGCAACAATAAACCGCGATTACCACCTTGCGAAATCTGAAGTCCATGTTCGCCTATAATAATCGAATCCAAACGCGTCTCACCTCGTGCCGTAACACGTTTCATTCCCCACAGCAACCAAATCTCCATATCAAGATCAAAAAGCTCAGAAGCTACAATCGGCGGAAATCTTGGGTCATCTTTCGCCGCATGAATTGAAGCTTGATCGACCGCCACTCCAAGTGTTACTTCATCAGACATCATACCCATACAACTTCTAAGAACACCCTTGTTCTTCAAACTAACAAACGCACCAAGCAACAAAATATTGGCTATCTCCGGCACTTGCAGACCAATCGACTCACAACACGTATTGGTAACAATCGACGCAATACGGCGCCCAACCGCATGAAACAAATCAATCTGATGCTCTTCTGAAATATACGGTTCGTTCATACAAATATCCTCCTCAAATAAATTCGGAATTTCAAATTACTTACTATAAACTTCACATTTAAATTCAGTTTTCTTTAATTTGTAATTAACATCAGTAACAACAACAACAAACATTGAGAACATAACAAACACGAACACTATCTTAAAACTGAGCTTTTGCAAATGGCGTTTAACACTATAAATTTGAGTGCGAAATGTTTATCAAATTACTATTTTTTTGATGCATTATTGTAAAAATAATTATGTTAGACAAAAATGAAAATAGTATCTATTCAGCCTTGTGTTTCCTGACGTCAACTATTCTGTTACCCAAGACCAATAAATTCACGCGGGACAACATCGTTTTCCGAACGGTTCTAATATTCAAACCCTTATTTGTCGAATTACCCTTATTGGCCAAAAATTCCCACCCAATACGCCCTCATACTCTCATGTTTTTTTGACATTGTCTTAAATTCACCATTGCAAGAATAAGGGCATAAGGGCGCGTTGTGGTTATCCTGCTTGCTACTAAGGGGATTGGATAAATAAGGGTTGTTTATTTTGGAGTGCCGGTTTTTTGTCTGATTCGTTCCTATTCTCTGGATTTTTGTCATAATTTATTGTATCAAATATTATTTTTCCCAAAAATGATATGCCGTAAAAACAAGGGTTTCATAAATTCTGTTTCAATAATCTCTGCATCTTTTGGGTTCAAAATATATGCCGAAATTGAGTAAGATTTAATCATCAACTATTTCAATAAAAGTTGTTATGAATTTTACAAAAGTCCAGTTAAAAAACAAAAATCAAATTTGATGAGATATGAGTATAGTTGTCTATTTTTATGTTACAATTAAATGTAACGAAAATAATTTCCACATATATTCAACTTGGAACATTGCCCCAACACTATCCTGTAACACCCAAAACTATAATCCCCTAATTCTAATTCTAATTCTGCTTTCTGATTTCCGAATTTCGCGTTAAACACAACTCAGTTGCGTATTTTTTTACTCCTTGCAAGTCTAATTTTCCTGTGCCGAGAGTCGGAATTGATTTGATATTATAGAAATTTGACGGAGCAGGTATCCAGATGTTGGGCAAGCCGGATTGCTGTAATTTTTTGCAAATTTCTTGCGGTGTAATTTTCACGTCTTCTTGCAATAATACAATTATACGTTCACCTTTTACTTCGTCCGGTACTGCCGAAACAGCAGTGGAAATTTTCGCGTTATCAATTTCATGTTCGCTTCGTGTTTCGTTAATTATCTTTTCAATTTCTTCTTCAATCAAAGAATGCGGCACCATTTCTCCGCCGATTTTTGAAATGCGAGTCAAACGCCCCGTAATCTTGATAAAACCATCTGCATCTATCGTCGCAATATCTCCAGTTGAATACCAACCATCTTTCAACACTGCATCGGTTTTTTTCTTGTCTTTATAATAGCCTTGCATTACCGTTGGTCCCTTGATCTGCAACATTCCTGCAACATCAGCAGGCAAAACTTCATTCGTTTCAGGATCAGTTATTCTTGCCTCGAGATTAAAAAACGGTCGTCCAATTGTTCCTTCACGCGACCATTCTTTGTAATCTGCTCTCCGTGTTTTGGGTACATTGGTCGAAACAACCGGCGATAATTCCGTCGTACCATAACCTTCAACCGGACGATGTCCGAATTTTCGTTCCCATTGATCAATAAATTCTATCGGTAACTTTTCTGCTCCGCCAACTACTGTATTTGTTGTTGCAAAATCTTCAGGTTCGCATTGCCGCAAATAGCCGCGTAAAAATGTAGGTGTTGTCGGAAACATTGTACACTTGAATTTACGCGCAACTTCACCGACTCGTTTATACTCAAGCGGATTGAAATGATAAACTCCAGTAAGATTCGTCAACGCCGGCAACCAGAATGTTGTCGAGTAACCGTAAGCATGAAACAACGGCAACGTCCCAAGCAACGGTTCATTGTCCGTCAACTGCAGCCGTTCAACAAATGCGATTACATTTTCGGCAATTGCGTTTTGTGAAATCATTGCGCCCTTTGGAGAGCCGGTTGAACCGGACGTGAAAATTATAGTTATCAAATCATCAGATTTAATACGTGTCAAACCGAGTGCTATTTCAAGAGCGTTTATCGGTGTGATGTATGTATCGATCCAAGCGGTAAGTTTATCAAGAAGAGTAACTCGATTAGGCAACTCTTCCATAATCACCAGTTCCGCATCCAATTTCATATTGGGGAAACGTTCAAGTAATTTTTTGCTGGTAATGATATGTTTGATTTCTGCTTTGCGGATGCAGTTATTTATTGTTTCGATGTTGAAAGTGTAGTTTAAGTTAATAGTAGTTCGCCGATCAAGATTGAGTCCAAGATTGGCAAGTACACCATAAACCGATGTAGGCATAAGCAAACCGACATTTATCTCGTCTTTGTTCAAAATGCGATGAAACAACCGACGCAATATCAATGTTCTTAAAAGTGTGTTGCTGCCGGTCAATGATACTCCGGTTGAATCGGCGAATTTGACGTCGTTTCTACATCTTCGGCAAACTCGTAAAAATTGGCGAATTGGAACAAGTAAATTACTCATTAGGTACTAAATGTGATATATATTGTTAATGTTTAAAGTTCATTGCCAAAAAATCCAAACAACAATGAACACCGTCTAAATTCTATTCAATCCAATCACAAAAGCAACCAGAGGGAAACACAAAAAACAAAATCAAAAAACAAAAAAAACTTCAAACCAGATTAAAACAACTTTAAACAATTGCCCATAACAGCAACAAACAGAATTAAAACAGAAAGGAATTTTTTAAATTAGACCTTTTCGCTAACCTGTAGGAGACCACCCCTGACCCCTCCGAAGGAGGAGAATAATTCGCCTCCCTCGGCGGCGTATTCGTATTCCCCTCCTTCGGAGGGGTTAGGGGTGGTCTCGGAGGAGTTAAAGGCGGTTTTTTGTTGTAGGTTTTTTGTTGCGTTGATGTATTTTTAGGTTAGAGAAAAGGTTTAATATAAAAATAAACAACCCTTATTTATCCAATTACCCTTAGTAGCAGACGACGCCAAAAAAAATGCGCCCTTATGCTCTTATTCTTTTGTTGGTGAATTTAAGAAAATATCAAACAAAACCTAATGGCATAATGACGCGTCGGAGGGAAGTGAGGGAAAATTTGGCTACTAAAGGTAATTTGACAAATAAGGGTTGGAATATTAGAGTTGTTCGGAAAACGATGTTGTTTAGCGCGGATTTATTGGGCTTGGGTAACAGAATAGTTGACGATATACTGTTCTACTGTTCGTACTATAAATTGCGTAACTCAAGAACGTAAAAGTATGCTTTCCGATATGTAAGCAAGCGTCGGTAGATGAAAATTCAAGTGAGAACAGTTTAAAAACTTCCCTATATGTTTTCTATTTTTTTATTTTTTGTGGGATTGTTATGATGAATTTTGCACCTTTGTTTTTTTGTCCAGTTTCTGTTTTTATTGAGCCGCCAAGTAATTGAATAATTCGCCATGTTTTTGGAAGTCCGAAACCTAAACCTCGTCCTGCTTGACGACCGGAAAAATACGGACAAAAAATCAATTGCCGCATTTCAGGCGAAATTCCAGTGCCGTTGTCTTCAACCGAAATTTCAATCACATTGCCAACCTCACGTAAACAAATAAGAATATAATCACCAACTTTTCGACTTGCCCGATTCGCCATTTCTCTACCACATTTTTCCCCGCTGCGTCTCTCAACTCTTTTCGACAACAACGATTCACGAGCATTGTTACAAATAGCAGAAATTGCAATATGTAGTTGAACTTGATCCGTTTCAACACATAATGATTTGACCTCTGTTTTAAAATTTATTTCAAGATCTATCTCCTGATCAATTTCATGCATTTTTGACTTCTGCTCCGCGACAACTTTACGAAGTTCCGTTACCAAATCAAATCGACTTGTCACCGGAATCGGCGGACGCGCAAAATATCTAATGTCAGCTATCATCTCATAAGCCCGCTTAACTTGCGCGATAATCAAGGCTAGTTTATGACGGTGTTCAATGTTTTCGGTTTCACGGATTAAAAGTTGCGCGTAGCCGCTTATTATTGCAAGCGGATTATTGATCTCGTGTCCGGCGCCAGCTGCAAACTCCGCAAGCGCATCCAACTTCTGCCGCTCAAGTTCCAAATCAAAATACTCTCGTAACTCCGCAACAGTCCTTTCTCCAGACAAAAAACCTAACCAAAAACTATCATCACCAACATCAACATTAGATTGATTGATTGTATTGGTTTTTTGTTTTTTTGAAGTTGTGGTTTGTTTTTTATGCGGAGTAATTTTGATATTGCTTTTTTTTAAGGTTCCCTTCTGGGGGGGCTTTTGGAATTTAGTTGTTTTCATTATAATTCCGCAAAATTGACGCGCCCTTAGTGTAGTGGTAACACGATAGCTTCCCAAGCTGTAATTGAGGGTTCGATTCCCTTAGGGCGCTTAACTCTTTCAAATATTCTTAATATTCTTATTTTGTAGCTATTCAATAAATTTATAAAATTATAATTATTCAGTTGCAATTTCTTTTTGCGCAAAAAAAATTCTAAAGTTTACGTAACAAAATTCCATCGTTTGCCATAACAAAAAAATAAATACTCCTCATCACACTGAATGATTACAAAAATTAAATCTCCAATTCCTAAAATTTCAACAAATAAAATTCATTTCCGTTTTAATTCTTCCATTCGGCAACCGGTTTGTTTTCCCGAAAACGCAATGCCAAGAAGAATAATTTCACCAAGATATTTACTGTAATAACGTTTTTCATGAATTTGGTTTATTGCTTCTTTAAGTAAGTAGTCTATCGTTTTTTTGTCACTATATTTTATTTCGGCAACTATTGTTACTTCGGGTTGCTCCCAAACCAAATCAGAACGTCCTAAATCGTTGTGTTCCTCCGCATGAATTTTGAAACCAAGTAACCGCATCCAAATTAACATTAAAGAATGATAATAGGCTTCTTGAGGAATATGAAGATCATAAGGAACCGTTGCAACCATTGCCTCAAGACTACAAGCAAAACCCGCTTCATCAAAATTAGTCATCTGTTGTTGCATTGTTCTTCGTAGTTTATCAATATACCGGTCGTCGGGATATTTGCCGTAGGCTTTCAACAAACATTTTAGTAACGCTTTGTTGACTTCCATATTGGGAACGCCAAGCGTATATTCGGCGCACCCGTCAGGCGTTAGTTCCATTTGTTTGACGGTCAAATAACCGGTTTGAAACAACAATGGTATTTCACTCATATTTTCCAGATCATATTCATTGAATATACTTTCATCGCCGACAACAATCGGTTCCAGTACGTCTTCTATATTGTTACGGCGTTGAATAATATCGATAAGAAAAGTTGGCGAGCCGGTACGAAACCAGTAATCGGCAAATCGTTGGACTTTAAAAAAATTCAATGTTGAAAACGGATTATAAATAGCTGTTTTGCCGTCCCAAGTGTAACCATTATACCAGTAACGAATTTGTTCCAGTAAATATTCCCTTGTCATCTTCAAATATTCGGCGGCACTGTCAATATACTCATAAAAGTTACGTTCCAACTCTTCTTGAGTATAACCGCATACGGCTGCATATTCTTTTTGCAACGTTATGTCATCAAGATTATTCAACGCAGAAAAAATCGACAGTCCCGAAAATTTTGACACACCGGTAAGAAAAACAAATTTCAAATACTCATCAACGCTTTTGAGTATCTGATAAAAATCATGTACTGCCGTCCGAATCGGATTCAGATGAGAATCGAATAGATGTGAAGTTATCGGTTTGTCGTATTCGTCGATGAGGACAACGACAGGTTTGCCGGTAGTAGTGTATAAAGATTCGATCAATTCTCCAAAACAGTCGGGCGCAAATTCGGTCGATAAGGTAATATCATAATTTTTGGCAATTTTTTTCAGGTGAGAAATCAGACTGCTTTTCATTTCTTCCAAAGTAGAATGACTAATTCCTGCCCAATCGATTGTGATGACCGGATATTGTTGCGACCAATCCCATTTGTCATAAATGTAAAGTCCGTCAAATAACTCTTTTTGCCCCTTGAATATCGCTTCCAACGTGCTAACCAACAATGATTTGCTAAAACGCCGAGGACGCAAAAGAAAATAAATGTCCCCTGCCGAAATCATTTCATGAATTACTTCGGTTTTATCAACATATAAAAAATTATTGTTGCGTAAATATTCAAATGATTGTCTTCCGATTGGTAACTTTTTCATAACTTAAAAAACTTTCTGATGGTAACGGATTTGATATTTTGCAACTGAATAGTTTACTGATCGTCCTATAAATTACGAGACTCAAGAGAGCAAATGTCTGTTTCCGATAAGTAAGCTGCCGACAGTAGATGAAATTTTAAACATGAACAGCTTGAAAGATTATTTAATTGCGATCATTCGTGGATAAAATAATCTTTAAAGATTGCCACAAGGAATTTTTTGGAGACAACAAGCATAAACAACTCTTAAAAACTGAAAAACAAATGTAATAAGCATAGAAGTTTTTGCTTATAATTCCCAATCAGGTCTGCCAGGACATGAAAGTACTATACGCCCCGAATCTCTGTACAAAGTTACCGTTCTGCTATGCGAACCTCCAACATCTTCCGCCACTGCACCAAGACCATATTGCCAAAGAATTTTTTTTGCTGCAAGTGCATTGCGTTTTCCTATATTAAATGTGTTATTGGGGTCAGCTACATTTGCACCGCCTGCCATTTTGATTATCAAATTGGATGGTTTCGACAACGATCCCGCAACCCGTTTCATCATTTCCATCAATGCCGGAATACCCGTGTCCGCAAAATAACCCGGTAACTGTTTTGCACGGTCAGGCGAAACCGACGAATCCGGCAACGCAATATGATCCATCCCAACGCACCGCGTCCCTCGATCCAATATCATTAAAGCAATACACGAACCAAGTGCCATTGTACGAATGATCCCGCCATTCGTCTTCGTCACGCCATAATCACCAACTCCAAGCATTATCCGCTGCTGATTGATAAATTGCATCTTTATATCGTTCAATAAACAATTCTATACATAAAACAACAAACCAATTTAAACGCAAAATCTTAACCACTTCGCAAATCCCGACCACACATTGGCAATCCTACAATTAGATAATTACATTATTCATTCCTTAAAATTCAGTTTTCATTTTTTTGTAAGGGAGTTTTTTGAATTCGGAATTGACAATATATTAAACTGTTTACATTTTAGGTTTCTTTAACAGTCGCCAGTTTACCTATCGGAAAGCAGGCTTTTACGCTTTGGCGTCACGCAATTTATAGTACGAATAGTATATTATCAATTTTCAAACATTAACTTTTGACGGTTACTTTTGTTATTGCCGTGTTACAACCTATACCATCATTAGTTCATAATTGCTATAACAAAAAAATGAAAATTCATCTCCGCTACTGAATAGTTACATTTTATAAGTATAAATCAATCAATTGCGTTATTGCACGGCTATCTCAAAAAACCTTGCAAAGTTTGTGCAATTTTTGGCAAAGGTACTAGCATTTCTGCACCGCCGCGTTGATATGCTTCTTTGGGCATTCCAAACACGACACAAGTCGCCTCGTCTTGAGCAATACAATGCGCTCCCGCATCACGCATTGTTTTCATTCCATTTGCTCCATCCGCACCCATTCCCGTCAACATTGCACCTATCGCTTTATTCCCAACATTTTTTGCAACAGAATTCATCATCTGCTCAACCGACGGACGATGCCCGCAACACAACGGCGCATCAAAAACATGCACTCCCCATCCCATTCCTTTACGTATCACTTCAAGCTGCTTACCACCCTGCGCAATTAAAACACGACCATCATAAATTAGATCACCATCTTCCGCTTCTTTGACAATCATTTGTGCAAGACTGTTTAACCTGTCCGCAAACATTTTAGTAAATCCAGCAGGCATGTGTTGCACAACAACCGTACCAATGAAACTTTTTGGAAATCCGCAAATCACTTCCCGCAACGCCTCAGTTCCGCCTGTTGAAGCACCAATTGCACAAACCCGCGACGATTGAACTTGACCAATCACCTTGCTGCCAAGCCCCGAACCGCCCGCCACTGAATTAGGTTCATATTGCTTGTGTTTCCAATGTGAAACATTAGCCGTTGATGCTATTTTCACTTTTGTACACAACTCGTCAACCATCTGCTCAAGATTACCACTTTTAGGTTTTGCAACAAAATCAACCGCACCCGCCGCCATCGCCTCAAGCGTTGTTTTTTGACCGCGTTCCGTAAGCGAACTAACCATAACAACCGGAATAGGATATTGCGGCATCAAACGACGCAAAAATTCAACCCCATTCATTTTGGGCATCTCAACATCCAACGTCAAAACATCCGGTTTCAAACGAATTATTTCATCACGAGCTTGATATGGATCACCAGCCGTTCCACAAACCACTATGTTCGGGTCTTTGGCAAGTCCTTCCGAAAGAATCTTACGGACAAGCAAAGAATCATCTATTACCAAAACACGAACTGTTCTAATTTGCATAATATAAACTTCTCCCAAAAAACTTATTCCTCTTTTCTATAAACCGCTGGTTTAATATACTTCCAAGTCGTATGTTCACGCGAAAGCGTTTCTGAATGACCAATCAATAAATAACCGCCATTGACAGTTTGTTGATACATTCTATTCACAAGCGCATGCTTGGTCGCCGCATCAAAATAAATCATAACATTACGACACCAAATACAATCAAACGGTCTCTTAAACGGCAATTTCTCATTCATCAAATTGAATTTACGTATCGTAACCTCATTTTTCACTTTATCAACAACTTCATAACCTTCGGCAGTTTTTTTGAAATATTTATTTATTATCGAAGTCGGTACACCTTGAAACCGTGTCTGATCGTACACACCTCGTTTCGCTGCGACAAGTGCCTTTTCAGAAACATCCGTCGCCAAAAGACCACAATTCCAATTCTTATAGTCCACACCAAAATACTCAAGAAGCGCAATAGTAATAGTATAAGGTTCCTCGCCGCTTGACGCTGCCGCGCACCAGATTCGAAGATCATTATTTTTTTCCGCCTTATGCACGCGAACCATCCAAGGTAAAATATCACTCTTAAAAAAATCAAAATGATCAGGCTCGCGAAAAAAGAACGTATGGTTAGTAGTAATCTGATTTGCTAACTCCGTTATCGCAACATTCGTTTTGTCCGCAACAAGATGATCATAATATTCTTGAAATGTACGAAATCCGTGTTGTTTAAGTATCTTCTGCAAACGACCAACAACCAACCCCTTCTTCTGCTCCGTCAACACAATACCAAAACGGTTATAAACAATATCTCGAATCGCGTAAAACTCCGCATCCGAAATATGCATCATATCCGAAATAATAGGGGAACCACTCATTTTTTCGCGTTTGTTTAAGGTAAGTAAAAAAAGAAACGAAACGAAACGAAACTCTCACACAAATTAAACATGATCATTCAATTAAGTTACAATAACCGCTCACGATAATTTAATGTAACATTATTTCTGCTTATTATTTAACTTGATAAAATTCAACTACATCTTGATCCGTCCTTTTATTACCGCACAATATAAAAAACGCATTCAAGCAATAAAATAATACTAAAATACTAAAAAACTAAAAATTCAAGTGTGATTAGTTTATCTATCAGAAGCTCGCTTTAACGCATTGTATTACCAACTTCTATAATTGTACTATGAATTACGTAACTCAATCGCGTAGAAACTTGCTTTCCGATATGTAAGCTGATGGCAGTAAACAAAAATTAAAGTGTAAACAGTTTAAAATTTGTTCAGTAAATTTACAGGTAAATCCATTGTGAATTTGGATCATCGGGATATAGCAAAACTTAAAAGAATCGTAACCGATAGAATAATTAACGTTACCAAAAAAACACTCGTCATATTCACGGTCAATATCAGCTCCTGTTAATCGTTATAACACAAATTACAACTACGTTTATAAGAATATACTCTTTACACTTTAAAATTCTGTTTTCTTTTTTGTAGGAAAATCAGTTACAAAATGAATTTTGAGGACATAACAAACATGAAAACTAACTTAAAAACCAAAATTCAAGTTTTCATATCATTTTATTCGAATACTATTTTTATATTTACGTTTTATGTTGTGTTCTTATTCTCGTAGTGAAAATATCGCTTGGTAGAAATAAATTAAATCAATTTAATTTTATTATCTCGGTTTTTACACTCCATTTGGAACGCATTTTAAACTGTTCACACTTTAAATTTCCGTCACCACCGCCTACTTACCTATCGGAAAGCAGGTTTATACGCCCTTGAGTCGTGCAATTATAGTACGAAAAGTATAATTCATCATTTGACTGAAAAAACAATGCTGAAAAATATTTACCGCAATATAAATTCTATATTTTAGTTGTTCGGTCCGTGAATTAAATACCTAAAAACGTCTGAATAATTATAAAAACAAAATAATTATAAAAACAAAAGGCGTCGCCCGGACTCGAACCGGGATATAACGGATTTGCAATCCGCTGCCTTAGCCATTTGGCTACGACGCCAATAATCTACATGATACACTGTTCGTACTATAAATTGCGAAACTCAAAGGCGTAAAAGCATGCTTGCCGATAGGTAAGCAGGTGACGGCAAATGAAATTTAAAGTGTGAACTGTTTAAAAACAATAATTCACCGTTAATTTATAAAACTCTTAAAATGGTAATGCAAATTTCAATTCACGCAAGGGAGACCCCAAAAAAATATTTATATATTCTCATTCAAACACAATTTTTTGTATTTTACGATTGAGTTTGAGTAAAATAGAAAACGACGGCAATATATACTGTTCGTACTATAAAATTGCGCAACTCAAAAGCGTGTACTGTGTACTATAAATTGCATGATTCGAAAGCGTAAAAGTATGTTTACCTATCGAAAAACAGGCTTTTGCGCTCTTGAGTCACGCAATTTATAGTACTAGCAGTATATATTACAAATTTCTTGTTTTTCAAATGCAGTATTAGAGTGCAATAATACAAATATTTTTATCTTTTTGTCAGAATTTGACGATAATAGCAATTATGTTTATTTTTTTGATTGTAAGGAGTGTTGGTTAATCGGAAAACCGAACATGAAGTTTGACTAGTCTTGCCTGAATTTTTGTAACAATTTTAATTTATTTGTAACTATTCACTTGAGAGTATAAAATTTGCCAATGTATTATTTCGTCTTGAAGACAGAGTATAACAACCCGCCGCGTTGTGTCGGGTTGTTATGTATTATCCGTTGCGGGGTGAAAGAAAAACGTAAAAAACAAAGCCGCAACGCCAAATTATTGAATTGCTGCTATCAAATATATTTCGATAAAAAAACACACGGATGAATAGTTACAAATAATTTTTAGAGGTTTCATTAAACAGTTCACACTACTTCAATTTAAAATTTTATGTTTTTAATAATTAGGCTATTATGAAAAATAATTTATTTTTATTGTTTAAAAAGATTTTCCTGTCAATTACAGTTTCGTTATTTGTCTATTGCGAGTTCTCAAGTTTTTCTTTTGCCCAAGTTGTGAGTAATTCTTATTCCGTCAAAAACGAAACTAAATCGGTTACAGGTAAAAAGTCCGAAAAAAAATTGACTTCCGCAATCCTACAAAATAAACTCTACGCCAAGACTGATGATGATATTGCGTATTGCGATTTTGTTATTAGTTGTTACCAAAACGGAACAATCCCGGCACGAGTCTTACACTTCGCATTCAACAACGCATTGACCGCCGAACAAAATCAACGCTTCATAAGATTTCAGAAAAATTTGGAATATATTTGCAAACATGAAAAAATAAATTTGAAAAACGACAAAAGAAAAAAAACTGATAACAGAGCAAATTTTTTGTTATTCAATATTCCAAAACCGACGTTTTTACGTTTCTAAATTGTTCACACTTGAGCTTTCGGTAATTTTTTTGTAAGTTTATTTATCTGAAAGTCTGCTTTTATTTATTTCGTTTTTTAAGATAGTGTTAATTTTGGTAACTATTTAGTCGTCCCTGAAAAAGTCTTTTTGTTGTTTTAATGGTAGCCAACTTGTTCGCGGCGAGTTCGTTTGAGCATCTGAATGGGGACTCCTTGTCAATTAATTTTGATAATAGAC
>JAITDV010000050.1 GCA_031282385.1 Planctomycetaceae bacterium
ACTGATTACAATGGAGATATTGTAACGATAAATATCGGCAACGAAATAATTCCCACAACAAGCGGACATCCATTTTGGGTAAGTGCAGGAAAAGACTTATAAAACAGACCAGCTTGTGATTGTTTACCAACTTGCGATCAAGAAATGACACAAGACGGACGTTGGATTTATGCAAGAGATTTACAAGTTGATGATGTTGTACGCAGCCATTCTTTCGGTACACAAAAAATCTCCACATTGGAAATTTCTTTAACGCAAACGATGGTGTATAATTTCCTCACCGACGATTTACACAATTATGCTGTCGGTCAAAATGGAATATTGGTACATAATACTAATACTAAATTTGATGATATTCCCGAACGTATTTCAAAAGGAAGAGTAACTCCAAAAAATGAAGCTGAAAGAGTTGCATGGGAAGAAATACATAAAGATCCTAGATTAGGTCGAGAGATGAGAATACTCCTTAAATATCCATATTTTTCAACCGGCGCATGGAGAAAAATGGAATACAAGAAAGGTAACATTGTAATACATTATGTTGTTGAAATATTTTCTGGTGTTGTTAAAGATTTTAAGTTTAAAAATAAATAAAACGAGGTGATTTCGTATGAAGGTTCGATGCCTTTTTAATAAACATTCTGATATACCGGAATTAATTACAAAATATGGTTATTTTGCACAATCAGTTCTACATATTACTGTAGGTAAAATTTATACTGTTTATGCAATGACGTGTTGTGCACCAGCACCTGTTTTTCGTCCGTCGCTGAGGTACACTATTAAAGATGATTCGGTTGATTTTGGTAGCGATGGAATTTCTAGTTATAATGCCATGTTATTTGAAGTGATTGATAGTCGTTTAGGTCTTTGCGACTGGCACTATAGTTTTGGAAAAAATGGCATGGATTTCCTAGTTGGTTATGACGAGTTTGTCAATAATTACGAACATTACGAAGGTGTTGTACTTTCGGAAGAGGCTGATAGAAAAAAATTTTTACAATGGTGTGATATAGTTGATAATGCTAATAAAAATGAGACAGATTAATCTAGTTTACTGGAGGGTAAATTATACACCACTCCTATTTAAAATCCCTCTTGACGTATGAATTAATTTTTTATTATTAGGCAACTTCTAAAAACCTATTTTTGACAGAATTATCAAAATTTTCAGAATAGACAAATTTAAACAATAAATTTATTTTATCCACAAATTGACATGAATTTACACAAATTATTAATTAGAGAAAAGGTCTATTGGACAAGATTAAATACGCGTCTAATGTAAACGAAATTTAAAGTGTGAACAGTTTAAATAGTTTGGTAAATATATGAATCAGCGAAAACGTGATTTTTTTGATAAACAAGTGGAATATGTGTTGAATAAATTGCCGGAATCGGTAACGCAATTGTTTGATGAGATTCCATTGCATGTTGAGGATTATCCGTCGAAGAATATAAGGAAATTAAAGAAAATTAAGTATATTGACGATCTTGCCGGCTATTTCTCCGGCGTCCCAATCGGCGAACAACTGCACGCACAACCACACACGCCAACAACTATAACAATTTTTCGTTACGGAATATTTGCACTCGCAACAGACAAAAACGGAAATTTCTCACTAAAAGAATTAAGACGTCAAATACGAATCACCATTCTACATGAACTCGGACACTATCACGGCATAAGTGAAAAAGAAATCAAAAAAATCGGATACGGATAATTGTATACTGTTCGTACTATGAATTGCGGGACTCAAGAGCGTAAAAGCCTGCTTTCCGATAGGTAAGCAGGCGAAGGTAAAGGAAATTAAAGCGTGAGCAGTTTAAAACTCCCAAATGTATGTTTGGCTTCCGCCGGAGGTTATTATTTTTTTTCCGTCGTTGCTGAATGCGACAGATACAATTGGTTCATAATTTATTGATTGCGGAAGATACCGAACCCAACCTTTTTTTGATGCTGTAAGTTGTCTCTCCAAATGTTCGGGCAATTGTATAAATGTTTTTTCCGGTTTCCATGTTTTAGTATTCCACACAACAAGTACGCCGTCTTTGCCGCCTGATACTAAATATTTACCATCCGGCGAAACCTTAATCGCAACCGGAACATCACCCAATCCCGTCAATGTTTTAAGCAATTTTTTTTCATTCAGTTGCCAAATCTCAATTGTTTTGTTTTCACAACCGGCAGCAAACCACTCTCCATCCGGTTTTACTGCAACCGAAACAAATTCCGAACTTTTATCTTTTGGTTTTGATTCATTCCAAATTTCTGATTGATTTGAACTTTTCCAAACACGAATTGTTTTGTCTGTTGAAACTGTAATTGCTTTTGACATATCCGGCGAAATAACTACGCCGGTTAATTTTCCTTTATGACCGATTGCAACACCTTCTGATTGTCCTACGTCCATGTTCCAGTTTATAAATAAACGGTCTTCACTAGCCGACGCAAGACGTTTACCGTTTGATGAAAATGCTAAATCGGTAATTGCTGCGGTATGACCTCTGAATGTTGTCAATATTTTTCCGTTTTTTGGATTCAACAAAATTATTGCTCCATCTTTCGCGCCTGCAGCAATCACCGCCGAAACCGGTGAAAACGCAACCGCAGTAAACGGCACATTATACAAAAACGAATACTCCAATTTATTCGCAACAACATCCCAAACAACTCCAGTCCCGTCAGCCCCAACCGAAACCGCAAATTTAGAATCAACAAAAAAACAACTCTTATTTCCTTTGGGCGGCAATATTTTTTGTTCTTGCGGAGTAGAATTTGTTCCGATTTTATTTTTGTCCAAATAAGCATTGAGTTGCGCAACCGGACGGTTCACAACCGGCAACCTTGGAAACGAATTCTTGTCTGGAGGCAATGGATACTTCGGCGCAACAAATTTTAATTGTTCAGTTTCAACTGCAATTGCCCGTTTGCCGCTTACTAAAACCGCGTGATATGCAGTCATCGGACTAAACGCTGCACGATTAATAACTTGTCCAACATTGATATTGCATATTTGTTTTCCTGTCTTTAAATCCCATTGGACAATTTTTTTATCCAACGACGCCGAATATGCCGTCTCCGCATCCGGCGCAAAACACACAAAAGAAACTTCCGCAGTATGAAATAACAGACGTTGCAAAATCAGTTCTTTGGGGTCTTGTTTTGGGTTGTTTGATGGTTTCCAGACGAGGATATTTCTGTCGGTTGAACTTGAAATTATTTTTTCGTTACGATAATCAAACGATACAGACTTAACCGGTCCTTTATGTCCCTTGAAAGAATACATCCACTTGCCATCATTAACTGACCAAATTGAAACCGAAGCATCTTGCGCGGCAATCAAAATACGATCACTTTTACTAGAAAATGCAATATCAAAAATTGTCGTACTATGAACTTTATTACTTAATTCTTTGTACAATTTTTTTGTTGCGATTTCTAATATCAATGTAACTCCGTTATCAAATCCGGCGGCAACATATTTTCCGTTCGGACTTATTTCAATTGCGGTAATTGATCTTGTAAAAGTGTTAAATTTGCCGGATTCTTTACCGGATTTTACGTCACAAATTATTAGATTCTTATCACGGCAACCGGCTAACAAATACTTACCATCCGGTGTAAACGCAAGTGCCGAAACCACTCCACGAAATTGCAAACGCCACATTTCTTTACCGCTGTCAAGTTCGGAAAGAATTACAAAACGGTCTGCCGCTCCGGTTGCCAACATTTTACCATCGGGACTGATTGCAACAGAATTGATGTTTTCGTTGTGTTCAGAAATTGTTTTAGTTTCATTTGTCGAAATAGACCCCGTTACCGCCTCCGCGCCAACAACAAATTGCACAAACAGAATCAAACAAAAAAACACAAAAAATAATCTAATAATTTTTTTCATTTCTGGAAATATAATGGAAATATAATGGAAATATAATAGACTTTTTCTCTAACCTAAAAATACATCAACGCAACAAAAAAACTACAACAAAAAACCGCCTTTAACTCCTCCATGACCACCCCTAACCCCTCCGAATGAGGGGAATAATTCCCCTCATTCGGAGGGGTCAGGGATGGTCTCCTACTGGTTAGCGAAAAGGTCTAATGTTCGTCCTATAAATTACGTAACTCAAAAAAAATAAAAACTTGCCGCCTATAGATAAACAGGCGAAAGTAAACGAAATTTAATGTGTAAACAATGGGAACTTCTAAAAACTCATTTTGTCCACGAAAGATCACGAATTAAATAATTTGTGCAAATTTGTGTCAATTCGTAGATAAAATAAATTTATTTTCTAAACTTGTCAATCCTGAAAATTTTGATAATTCTGCAAAAAATAGGTTTTTAGAATTGCCGCCAATTTATAGTATGAACAGTACCTCGTCAACTATATCAGTTGCCCAATCCCAATAAATCCGCAAATCCGCGCGAAACAACATTGTTTTCCAAACGGCTCTAATATTCCAACCCTTATTTTTCAAATTCCGATTAGTTGCCCCAAATTCCCTATAATACGTCCTTATTCGCTTATGTATTTTTTGGGGTGATGAATTATAACGGATGTTCCCTATTGCAACTATTATGTTCTGTGGTAATTCGGCGATTGAATGGTTATTTATTCTTTCGAGTTCCCTATTGTCAGTTTTGTTAAGTTGTGTTATTTTTTTGGCTTGTTTATTTTTGGCATTGAGGAAACTTTTTGTTGAAAATGAGATTTTTGTTTTTGGTCAATTTTAAACTGTTCGCACTTTCAATTTCATTTACCTTTGCCTGCTTACTTATTGGCAAGCGTACTTTTACGCTTTTGAGTCATGTAATTTACAGTACGAGCGGTGTAGTTGTCCGAAATCGTGTTTTTTTTCTGGCTTCGTTATGTTTAATCCGTCAACACGGAATCGGAATCGGAATCAGAAATTAACCCTAACAACCTTATCAGGAGAATTACGTATGGGAAAAATTTTACTTGGCGTAAATATGGAATATGTTCGTTCCGAAGACAAACCATTTGAATGGGGAGTAGCTAAAGCGGCAGAACTCGGATACGAATTCGTTGAACCAATGGTTCATTGGGGACGTGAATTACTCAGTGAAGCAGGTTATTTTCACAGCGTCTCAATGCTTGACGATCCTTATCGTATTCGTCGTGCCTGTGACAAATATAAAATTAAACCATCAGCGTTGTCGGCACATTGTCCTCTTTGCAAACCCGATGCTTCCACCGACTATTTGAAACAAGCGGTACGTTTCGCTGCCGAATGCGGTGCTGCTGTAGTTTGCACAGACGAAGGTCCCAAAACTGATTGGGCGACCGAAGCTGAAGATTTTGCCTATATGAAATATGTTCTCAAGGAAGCATCATTAGTTGCGGAAGTACGCAACATTAAAATCGGAATTGAACCGCATCAACAATATACAGTCAAACCCGATTTGTTTGACAAGATTATTGCGCTTGCGGGTTCGTCGGCTGTTGGTGCGAATTTTGATACCGGCAATTCTTATCTTGCCGGGCAAGACCCATATATCTGGTTGGAAAAAATCAAAAATAAACTTGTTCACCTCCACGCCAAAGATATTTCAATAAAACAGTCTGATGCAGAGCGCGGTAATGTAACAGGTACGCCGGTGGGTTGTGCTTGCGGAGACGGCGTGATTGATTGGGGCAAAGTGATCTCAATTTGCAAAACTATTCCACGAGACATTGTTTTCAGTGTTGAATGTGGAACTGTGGAACAGGCGGCACGGAGTATTGAGCATCTACGAAAATTAGTTTAACCACAACTAATCGCCGACTGGTATTGTAATCTGCTTTTTGCAAAAAATTACATTGCAATTAGGCAGATATGGTGTTGTTTGCCGATAACCGGAGTTTTCGGTTAGGCAATTTAAAGTTTAAAATCTTAAAAAAGGAGATTAAAAATGAGTAAAAAGAAATTTTCGCGTAGAACGTTTTTAGCAAGTGCAGGGCTTGCGATTGCGTCGCCGTTGGTTGTTCCGTCATCGGTTTTTGGCGATGAGCAAAAAGCTGCACCGAGTGAACGTGTTACGTATGGTCATATTGGATTGGGTTCTGAAGGCAGGTATCTTTCGCGGCATTTCAGTGCGGTGAAAGAAGGACAATGTGTCGCGGTTGCCGACTGTTATAAAAGTCGTAGAGAATCCGGCGCAAAAGCATGTAAAGGAACTGCGTATTCCGATTTTCGCGAGTTATTAGCGCGTGAAGATATTGATTGTGTTATTGTTGCGACGCCGGATCATTGGCATGTTCCGATTGCGGTTGCGGCTGCAAAGTTGAAGAAAAGTGCTTATGTTGAAAAGCCGCTTGGTTTGACGATTGCGCAAGATATCCTTTGCGAAAAAGTTTTTAAGCAAAACGGCGTTCAATTTCAATACGGCACACAACAACGCAGTCAACATAATTGTTGGCTTGGTTGTCAACTTGTTCGTCAAGGTGTGATTGGCAAAATTAAAAAAATTGAAGTTGACGCGCCGAATGGTCATGGCGGCGGTTCGCTTGCGGAAGTGCCGATTCCGGACGATCTTGGCAAGGACGGTTATGAAATGTGGACGGGACCGAGTCCGGTCAAACCTTACAACAATGGACGTTGTGTGCCGGATGGTACGTACATGGTTTATGATTTTTCGATTGGCTATCTTGCGGGTTGGGGAGCGCATCCGTTGGACATTATGGTTTGGGGAAGTGATGCTGATCTTTCGGGAACGATTGTTGTTGAAGGAACTGGAGTTTACAAGCCGGAGGAATTATGCAGTGCAGTGTTCAATTGGAACATGAAAATTAAACTTGGCGATGTTGATCTGGTATTCAAGCATGGAAGTGATAGAACCAAATTTATTGGCGAAGATGATTCGTGGATTGAAGTCCGTCGCAACGGTACAAAAGCAAGCAATCCCGATTTACTCAAAACACCAGTCAGAGAACATACTCCAACTTTGAAGATCAGTAGGAATCATTACAGTGATTTCATTCTTGGCGTAAAAAATAAAACTGTGCCGGTTTCGACATTGCGGGACGCCGTGCGCAGCGATATTATCAGCCAACTCTGTGATATTGCTGTCAGGACAAAATCTGTTGTTAGATGGGATCCGATAAAATTAGCGTTGGTTGATCCGACGCCGGAACAAACAAAGATGCTAGACCGACCAATGCGTGCGCCTTGGACTTTGTAAGGCAGAATGTTCTAATTTACAGCAGAGTTTTTTTGATAAGGTAATTTAGAAATCAAATCATAGTTGCCAATATCGTGGACTGTTCGTACTATAAATTGCGCAACTCAAAAAAGAAATTAAAGTGTGAACAGTTTAAAACAGCCCGCAGAATTTTAACAAGTTGAAGACAAGTTAAAATTTTACGGGTTGTTTTTTTGTGTGGAGATTTTCATATTATTTCACTAATGTTGTGAAATGATATTTTATTTTTTGTTATCGTCAGACAATTCGCGATAGGGCATGTTTTTTTTGTATGTTTCAAGTTCCTCTTTTAACGCGTTAATACGTTCATTTACATTCGGATCATTTGCCGATAAGTCAATACTTTTTTGCGAGAATTCGATTGCTTTTTTGAAATCTCCAATTTCGGCATACGCGGCTGCCAACGTACTTAAAATATACGCGGCTTTATAGTCTGATAATTCACATGCCCGAATTGCAAGCTCTAATGCTCTTTTACCGTTGCGAACCATATCTATTGGCGAAGTTGACAGAATCCACGATAAATTATTCAATGTTGTTTCGTCTGTCGGGTCTGCTTTGATTACTTCCTCGAAAATTTTAATCGCATCCGAATGCCTGTGCATTAACATTAAAATATTACCCTTTAGTCGTAATAATGCCAGATTATTCTGGTGATCTTTCAACAACGGCTCAACCATTTCCAATGCTTCTTTGTATTTCTTTTGGTCGTGAAAAGCATTAATCCGTAACATTTTGACGCCTAAATCGTCCGGCATTCTTTTATCCAACTCGTCCAATATTTGCATAGCCTCATTGAATTTATCTGCCGTAGTAAGAAGCCGTACTTTAAAAATTTTTAATGTTATTAATTGTTGTTCATTGTCATTGCCAACCAGATCAATTGCGCTGTCAATATCTTTGATTGCTTTGTCAAATAATTTCATATCTTGCGCCAAAGTGGCATGTAACAACAAAATCTCAATATTGTTCGGCAACTTAACACGTAATTTGTCAATAATATCCATTGCTTCTTTTCTCTTACCCATGTCAATGTAGATTTTTGCCCGCATAAGAATGGCGGCGTCAAATGACAATATTTTTTCTAATTTCTCAAGCGTAGCCAACGCTTCAGTAAACTGTTTCAAGTTACGGTAAACTTCCAGCGATAGTTGCAATGCTTGTGGATTGTCCGGTTCTTTTTCCAACACTTTTTTCAACAAACTAAGCGACTCATCAAATTTTTTCAGATCAATTAGACAAACTATGTGAAAAAATATCAGTCTTTGATCTTCTATTTCTTTTGTTGCTTTTGCCAATAGTTCTTCGCGTTTTACCGGATCATTTTCGAGCATAGTTTTCATTACGATTACTTGTACGAATAAATCGGGTTGATTTTTGCAAATTGATTCGGCTTCATTGAGAGCGTTTTTTGCTTTTTCGATATTGCCGCCTGGCATTAGATTTAATTGTGCGATTTGGATAAATACTTTGGGGAGTGTTTTTATAATTTGGGCGGCAGCTTCAAGATCATTCAACGCCCTTGTACGAATAATTTTCCAAGATTCAGGCAATTGTTCTACCGGCTTGGATATGATACGGGACGCAAGCCAGCTTCCGCGTTGTGCTTGTACGGACGCGATAAATTCATTGCAAAATTTCAAGTTTGTGGCTTGAAGTCCTTCTTTTTTGGCCCGTTGGGCAAGAGCAATGACATCGTTGAGGTCTTGTTCGTTTGTTGCTTTGAGTTTCTCTTCTATTGCCTGATCGAGCAACGGTAAACCGGGGTTATCTTCGGTTATTTCAGCGCCGTTTTTATTGGTATCGGCGGGTTTAGGCTCATTATCGTTATCGTTTACTTGCTGTGCAAAATTCAGACCGGAAACAAAAATCGACAATGAAAAAGCTGCTAAAAAAATTGTAGTTGTTAGTTTCATTTTTTCTTTATTCGGGTAAAGTTTTAAAACGTTCTCAATTGAATTTATACCAATCATTGCGGTTTCCGCAAAAGTACGATTAGTATAAAACCGTTTCTGATTTTTTGTTGACCTTTACAGGTTTGGTTAACGAAAGCCTGGACTAAATTTCGGGGCAACAAATTTTAAACTGTTCACACTTTAAATTTCGTTTACTTGCGCCTGATTACCTATCGGCAAGCAGGTTTTGACGCTCTTGAGGCACGCAATTTATAGTACGATCAGTATATACTATTCAAATTTGAAATTTCGGTTTTTTTAAGATAGTTCATGTTGGTCAATTTGCTAAATTCAATTTTGTAACTACAGTCCATTAAAAAAAGAAAACCGGATTTTCAACTACGAAAAGTATAGCAAATGAGAATTGTATCAAATTTCCGTTTCTCTACAACTAAAACGCTATCAACCCGTATGACGGCAATAACACAATCAGTAATATTTGATGCCGTCCTTTCAGACCTTGAGTTATCGTAATCCTTTCGTATGGCGTTGCCCTACGCCAATGATTCAAGGCTTTCAGCATCAGTTCTCCCAATGTTGGTTGAAACAAAAATAAGGTAACTTCTAAAAACTCATTTTGTCCGCGAATTTCCACGAAAGTTCACGAATTAAATAATTCGAGTCAATTCGTGGATAAAATAAATTTATTGTCTAAATTTGTCTATCCTGATTTCGATAATTCCGTCAAAAATAGGTTTTTAGAAGTTGTTATAATACACTTTCGTAAATTCGACGGCAATATTAAAAAAAATCGCTCCAAT
>JAITDV010000171.1 GCA_031282385.1 Planctomycetaceae bacterium
GTCTAATATTTGCAAGGTTTTAAGGAAAATCTCGGATAAAACAATAACTATATTGCAAATTATAACTCTAAATTGCAACCAGATAAGCCCAGAATTTATAGCACCAAATGACTTTTTCATGGACAGCTAGTTATATTTTGTTGTTTGTGATATTGTTGATTGCAGGAATTCTGCGACTGAATAGTTTCTATTTATAGAAATTTTACAGTTCTACTGATTAGTTACTTTTTTTGAGACTAAAACAGATATTCTAAAGTGTCAATAGTATTCTACTTATGCAGTGCATAAAAATTTTTAATATTTTTTTTAATAAACTATCTACTTTTGTCTTGATTTTTTTGAAATATATTCTATAATTACTAATTGAAATTTTGAGCGAGTTTGAAAATGGAAATTCTGAGTTTGTCATATTAGAATTTTTGTAACATAAATTATTTTAAGTTTGATTGCGGCTGATTGGATGTATTCTGTTCGTACTATTAATTTTTAACTCAAGAGCGTAAAAGCCTACTTTCCGATAGGTAAACGGACGAAGGTAAAGGAAATTAAAGTGTGGACAGTTTATTTTTAAAAATTCGAATTTGCCGTGTTTCAATATTGTTGTTTATTGATCTGTTTTTATTTTTTGTCAAAGAAAAAATTACAGTGTCAATAATTTTTGTAACGTTTATTAATTCCATTAACAAAATTACAATGGAGGATAAAATGAAAAAAGCAAGCCCATTATCCAATTTAGTAAATGCCGAATTCAACAATTGTGTTGATGTGCAGGCAAATGTTAAAGTAAACCCCAATAACGTATTGTGTAAATGTCAGAAGTATTGTAACGATAATTTTGATATTTTTTCACGTAAATTATTTTTTGGTTTACTTGGTTTTACTCTTGTTGAGCTTTTGGTGGTAATTGCGATCATTGGTGTTTTGATTGCGTTGCTTTTGCCGGCAGTTCAATCTGCACGTGAAGCCGCGCGACGAATGCAATGCAGTAACAGTCTCAGGCAATTATCACTTGCCGTTCACAATTATTCGGATGCCAGTAATCAAAAAATCCCCGCAAAAATTACAGCGTTTCCTAAGTCTCACCACAGCGAACTGCAAGAAGCCAGGGGCGGCTGGTCGGGCGGTGATAACGGCGGTACTGCGTTTCTTGCGTTGTTACCTTATCTTGAGCAGAATGCTTTGTTCGACTCGCTAACTACAGATAACGGTTCAGATTCATTGCACAAAACAGGATCGTTAAGCGCATTCCTTTGTCCGTCTTTTTCCGCACCTCAAAAACAGGCAGGTGAAACCGGACTTGCTCCAACCAATTACTTGATGTGTTGCGGTACTGCTAACGATGGCAACGAAAAAACATTTGGTTATTTCGGAAGCGGTATTGGATATGATGATAATAATGTGAACACAACGCCGGGTAATTTGCTTGTGCAGGATGGTACATCTAACACAATGATGTTTTCTGAAGGAAGAACCAGCAGAAAAGTTTGTGGGTGTCATGGGCATAAATATGGTCAGAATGGCAATTGTGCGTTTGTTACCGGTTATCCGAACCCGCGATTTATCACTAATAACCCGCCGCTTCCTACAACACAAGCTGATAAAAACAATTTATCGTATTGTCACGATTCTACTTTATCGGCGAATTCAAATCACGCAAGCGGTGTAAATCTTGTAAAAGGCGACGGTAGCGGCGGTTTTGCATCGTTCACAATAGCAATGCAAGTTTGGCAAGCTATTTCAACAATACAAAACAGCGAAACTCAAAGTTTACCGTAATTTCGTTTAACATAATTTCGTTTGGGTTATCCGTTTTTATTGATAATAAAAGCGGATACCTTTTAGGCTGTTCACACTTTGATTTTCGTTAACTTGCGCAGACTTACTATCGACAATCTTACTTTAATTGACTCTGCGTTACCGAATTCTAAAGTGTGTTCAGTGTATTTAATTTTATCAAAACCCGCCGTTTAAACCGGCAAACCAAATAATTTTATGTCAATAAACCAACTTATTTTCATTTCAATAATATCAATTGCAGCAATTGGTTGCAGCAATACTGTTCACGTGAACGGAAAGGTAACTCTTGAAGATGGAACTCCCGTAACAAAAGGAACTATAAATTTTAACAACGAAGGTTATGAAGCAAGAGGAATTATTAAACCAGACGGAACATACCAAGTCGCAACTACTGCAAGCGGTCAAGGATTGCAAAAAGGTAATTACAGAGTATTTTTTTCGGGAACGCAAAACGTTGATGAAAAACTGAAACCGATCCCAATAATTGATCAAAGATACGATTCCGTCGATACAACAGATTTAACAATCTCCATTCAAGGAAAAACAAATTTCAGCCCGAAATTAAAACCTCATAAAAAATAATATACCGAATTCTAAATTGGAGTTCGTTATATTTTACGGTAGATTTTGTGTGAAAAGATATATTTTTTGTACGAGATATTAAAAATAGACCTTTTCTCTAACCTAAAAATACATCAACGCAACAAAAAATCTGCAACGAAAAACCGCCTTTAACTCCTCCGAGACCACCCCTAGCCCCTCCGAAGGAGGGGAATAAGAATACGCCTCCGAAGGATGCGAATAAGAAAACGCCTCCACGAGGGAGGCGAATTCTTCCCCACCTTCGGAGGAAGGCAAATAATTCCCCTCCTTCGGAGGGGTCAGGGGTGGTCTCCTACAGGTTAGCGAAAAGGTCTAATGACTTTTAAACTATTCACGCTTTAAATTTCGTTTACTTTCGTCTGCTTGCCTATAGGAAAGCAGGCTTTTATGCTTTGGAGTTGCGCAATTTATAGTACGAACAGATAGAACATGGCAAATATGAACGCTATCTTAAAAAATGAGTATTTAATTGTGATGACTTTAGTTCGTTTCCGATTGCGAGAATTTTATTGTTGATGATTAGAGTACGGATATTTATTTTTTTTTGGTCTGGAGAATCGGCGTCGGTACATTGATACCAACCGTTAGTAATATATCTCGTCAACCATTGTCTAGGTTTGAAAGTTTTTCCGTTTCCGAGAATTTTAAAAGCTGTTTCCTTGACGCTCCAGATTCGTTCGTTGTGAAATTGAAATGAAACTTTTTCATCAGAGTTGAGAATTGAGTCGAGTTCAATTTGATCGTAGAATAATTTTTGCAAGTTGGTAGTTATACTATCTGGATTGACCAGATCACAACCAACACGCAAACAATTTTCTTTCGCAAAAAATACAGCAACATGAGAATCAATATGCGAAATCGAAAACGAAATATTCACAACTTCACCATCAAAAAACATAACCGGCGCAATTGAATGGTTAAATTGATCGCGTGAAACAATACAAAATTGATTGAGTGCCGGAGTTGTTTGGGATTTTTTTGAGTGATTGTTGTTGAAAATTCTGTTGTAATTAAATTTCAACCAAGCAGATTTTGCGAGTAAACGTCCGGCAAGCCATGAATGTTTGAAATTTGTTGCACGAATAGTTTGTAAAAATGATTGTTCTTTTTCGCACAAAAATTCACGCAACCCAAAATCGGACAAATGAATCCCCGACACAATTAAATCAACTTCACACAACACTCCAAAAAAACTATCAGATTCAAATCGAATTACCGGCACATTGTTGAACAATTTTATTGTATCATTACCAATCTCAAGTGAATTATTTCCCATAAACTATTGGTCATGTTGAAGCGAAAAGAGATCGCTAGTGTGTGAATTTTTTATCAATAAGTATGCTTGATTGTTACAACTTCATGTTTGGGAAAGTCTTTAAACTGTTCACACTTTGATTTTAATTTACTTACGCTCTTGAGTCATGCAATTTATAGTACGAGCGGTATATTTTACTTTTTGCCTTTTTCATTACAAAATACATTTGCAATTTTATACACGCAACAGAATAGTTACTCTTCAATTATTCGTCTTCATGTTCTATTTTTGCAATCATACGTATAAATTGACGAATTTCTGACAAACGATTTGCCGTATCAGGTTCAATACATTTATGAATTGCATTTGCCAAAGTTTTATTTATTTGTGGTCGGTAAGTTGTAATTGGTTCTGGAGGTGCGCTGTGTGCCATTGCGGCGTTGGCATTTTCACCGCGGGGCCAAGGCAAGTTTTTTGTACAAAGTTCGTAGATTGTTACGCCAAATGCAAAAATATCGAGACGGCGGTCTGTTGTTTTACGGCGTATTAATTCCGGCGCCATATAATTTGCGGTTCCTGTTCGGTTGCCGGGTTCTCTGAACGGCGGCAAATCCGGCACCGTCAAACCAAAATCGGTCAACTTCAATACCGTACCATCTCCAGTAAAAATTAAATTGCGCGGACAAATATCACGATGAATAAATCCTTTTTCATGCACTGCCGCAACTGCCTCCGCAACTTGCCTGATATAATGCAACCTCGCTCCTGCCATTAAATCCTCTTGAACAAGAAGAACATTGTTCAACCCCGAACCGCCAAGATATTCCATTATCAAATATTGCTCATTATCAACAGTAAAACCATGAGATAATGTTTTAATTATATACGGATGATCAAATTGAATAGCAATTTCGCCTTCTGTTGGTTTTTTGGTTCCTGCTGGAAACCGACCAAGGATATTATTCGTTTTAACCATGTCAAGAATTTTAAGTGCGACAATCTCACCTGTTTCTCGGTCCCGTGCTTTATAAACTTTCGACATCGTTCCAGACATTGCAGATAACTGCAACTCATACCGTTTTTTATAATCTAATTTTGTATTGCCAAAAAATTGCTTAAAAAATCCCATTGTAAAATATAAATAATATTTGTTACAAAAATTCAAAAAACCAAAATTCATTATCACATTAGACCAAAAGCAGATAAAAATAATCTGCTCTTGCCCATGCACAAATCCGAAATACAAAGAACATACACCAATATATTCATACATCAATAATATAGCCGGAAGATTATATACAGTCAGAAAATCTATACAAGTAGATGTAAATATAATTAACTCTTTTCAAACAATAATGCAAGATGCGTTTTGTCAAAAAGATAATTGAGGTAACAAATTTTAAAAAGTTAAGAGTGAACCGTTCAGAATACTATTCGATTGAAATATTGTTAAACTGATCTTACTTTAATTTCATTTGCCTTCACCCGCTTATCTATCTGAAAGCAATGGTTTTGCACGATTGAGTTACGCAATTTATAGTACGAACAGTATTCATGCAACTGAATAGTTACTTTTATTTTGATTTTTGTTTTATTGCTTTTTCTTCGATGAGGTCGATTATTCGGTTTAATAATTCTTGTGATTCTTTTGAATCGAATTCGGTGGCGTTGTATTTGTCGTAGAGTTTATGTATTTGTTTTCCGCGCAGCAAGATTCCGAATTTTTTTATATTTGTTTCAAAAAATTGAGCGGCTTGTTGTCTTATTGATATTGGCAATGTTGGGTCGGCGGCGGTGTCGAAAATGGCTAATTGCATAGTTGCTGATTTGATTTCTGTTGCGATTTCCAGACCTTCGATTACGTGTTTGCTGCTGTGTATTGCCCGCAACACAAGCTCGTCTGGATTTTCATAATGGTAAATTTTTCGTCGCGATTGAGCAATGATAATTGTTTGTTTGATCCATTTGAGAGCTTTTTTGGCTTGTTCCAATCTTATTTCAGGCGGAACAATTATTGTGCTGGTTTTGCGTAATAAATCTGCCTCGATAAATTGTGTTGCCGCGTCGTTGGTAGGACGCGGGTAAGTTTGTGAAAGCGACGTAACAAATGACGAATTAGGTTGAAAGCGGTCTGCTTGTTGCATTAATTGTAATTCGGTCGTGTTGAGATTATTTTGAAAAACTTTTGGTTTTTTTTGTAGTTCTCCGCTATAAATCGCAATTGGAATATTATGTGTGCGATTGTCTTTCCGTAACAATTGGACAAATTCTGAAACTGCAGAATCTTGACAAATTGAATCTACGACAACAATTTCAACATCCGGAGAATCTGCCGCCAACATAAATCCTTTCCTGCACGTTGCCGCAAGTTCACTCGCGTAACCGAGCGGAATAAAATATCCGGCAAAACGCGACGCCTCAGACAATTTCGGATGCACTACCACAACTGTTTTTTGCCCTTCTGCTCTTGCAAACCACACAAGTGCATCCGCAACAAGACTTGAACCTTGATATGGAATTGTTGGATTGAGTTTCATAATTGTTTCCAGAGCTGTAAACCGTAAACGCCGATCCGAAGCCGCAACAGCACGAACAAGCGGATGTGGTTGAACGCCTGCCGAACTTGTAAAAGATTGGGTATTGCCGGCACGCCCCCAGATTAACGCCGCAACTCGCGCCGTTTCAAAATGCTCTTCCGAAATCGCGTCCGTCATAATACGGTCAAGTTGTTGAAGCGGAAGCGAAGAAACAATATGAATTAAACCGCTCGATTCCAAATCAAGCGGATTATCAAGCCCGTTGATAAAAGAAATATACTCAAAAATCGCAGCAATATAAAACCGCCGTACAAGATCAAAATCAATTTCACCGTTATCGGTAATTTCATACGCTAACTTTGCATATCTTTGTGCAAATAAACGGTAAGCATCCGGCAACCTCAACTGAATATATTCCGCACAAGCTGTCTTGTCATTCCAATTCCAAAACCTGATATTGCCGTCTTCATTTGCACGCAGATGGCGGTTGCGAAAGTAATAATCTCGCGCACGATTGTAAAGTGTATGAACGGCATTTTTTTTATCGTTACGAAAATTATTTTTGTTGGTTTTACCGGTTTTGGATAAAATAATATTGTATGCTTCGTTTTTAATTTCGGTCGGTACGATTGTTTTTCGCGAAAACGCCAGCGGATACAACAAAAATACTTCTTCACGCGAAATTGCTATTTTTAAGCCGCGAAGAACATTTTTTAACAAAACCGGATTATCACTGTTGAGTGAAACTGCCAATGCTTCCTTGACGTCGCCGCCTATTGATAACAACGCAGTAATTATTTCGTCAACTTGTTTTGAGTCGCTAATACTTGTGAGTTTAAACAATAATTGAGTTACAGAAACTTGTTCGCCGTTCCAGATTGTCTGAAGCGTTTTAAAAGATTGGGGCAAAATTACAGGCGGATTAAAATTGTCCAAACTCAATCGTTCGTCGCTTCGTTTTTGTTGATCAAATTTGATCGTGAGATTATCAACTGCTTTCGTAATTACATCTTTATCTTGCCAATGTTTTTTGGCTTCTTGTAAAATCTTTGCAACTGCATCTTCGCCGCGCGGTGAAAATTTACGGTTCACGGAAATCTGCATTAAACGAGTCATGCCGATTTTGTCAACAATTTCCGCACATTCAGCCGGTGTTGTTTTCGTATCAAGAAATCGTTTCAAATAATATCGGGCAAGTGCAGCACGTCCTGTTGACGCAATAATATCCGCTGCTTTCATCAAATCAAACGCCGTTTGAGGCGAATTCATAACTGCAATTTTTTCTACAGCAGAGAGACCGTCTTGCAAAAATTTTGCCGCGCCTTTTTTTATAAAATCCGACGAATTTAATCCCGCACCGTTCCAACCGCCGTTGCCGCCGACTTTCGTTTGCAACATCTCCGGATCATTCCTAAACGAATCCAATACCGCCGAACCAAGACGCTCCTCAATATCAAAACATTCTGCCGTTGTAGGATTAAACAAAGAAATAATTTCACGTAATTTGACTGATGTTGTTATTTTATTTTGTTCGCGTAATAATGCTGCGGCTTGCATGAGTTCGAGCGGCGTAATTTTTGTACGAAAAATCTCGGACGGCATACCATCAAGAGTCTCTTTGGGAAATGATTGTACCCATTTGAGGGTTTCTTCTGCTTTTGACAAAACAGCAACTTTCTCAGCTGCCGTAAACGCAAAACAATCCTCCGGCTCAAATCCCGTAGGCTCCGCCCCTCTCAAATATCCCGCAACACCAACAAAAAAACAAAAAATGATACAACCAAAAAAAATTCTCACTCCCAACTCTCCCATTTTTTCATTTATTAATAAACTGTTCACGTTTTAACTTTCCTTTATCGCCGCCAGATGACTTATCTGAAAGCAGATTCTTATACTCTTGAATCATGTAATTTATAGTACGAGCAGTATAAATTAAAATTCATGTCTCTAAAAATCCATTTTGCTCTTTATGTTTCTTGCAAAAAAGTAAAAGCCGAAATTGCAAGTGCAACTAATATATCTTAAGCCTTTCAATGAATAATAACAATTTTTACAAAATAAGAAAAGACCAATCTATCTATAATACTGTTCTCGCTATGTACTGTTCGTACTATAAATTGCACGATTTAAGAACGTAAAATCACGCTTTCAGATAACTCATTTGACGGCAGTAAACGAAATGTACGAATTGAGAAATAATGGAATTGTCAAAATCGAATAAATTATTTTTCAACCAGCAGATAGTATTTGCAGAAGTTCCCTATATAATGTCTGAAATCAAAATTATCATTCCGAATTCTGAAGCCGAATTCCGAATTCTGAATTTGAAAGTGTGAATTTATAAAAATCAAAAATAATATATGTCTGAGCTTACAGAATCGGTTCAACAGATGATACAAGAATTTGCGAAATTGCCCGGTATTGGTCGCAAATCAGCTGAACGAATTGCGTATCATCTACTCAAAATAGAAAAACAAGACGCATTGGCATTGGCGGATTCAATACGCAATGTCAAAGAAAATGTCCGCTATTGTGCCAATTGTTATAACCTTGCCGAACAGGAACTTTGCGAAATTTGTCGGGACTTGTCGCGTGATCAAACCTTGTTGTGCGTTGTCGAGCAACCTCGTGATCTTATTGTTCTTGAGCAAACCGGCAAGTATAACGGGTTGTATCACGTATTACTTGGGCGGATTGCGCCGCTTGATCAAGTGGAAGCAGATCAATTGAGTATTGATGCGCTGATTAAACGTATCAAAAAAGGAAATTTCAAAGAAGTTATTCTAGGAACAAATCCGACGGTTGAAGGTGACGGTACGGCGTTGCATATTATGAACCGCCTAATAGATGTTCCGATAAAAATAACAAGACTCGCACGCGGAATCACAACAGGAAACGAACTGCAATTCGCAAACAAAGAAATGTTGGCAGACGCAATTTCAGAACGACAAATATTGAGATAAATTATAACTGTTCACATTAGACCTTTTCTCTAACCTAAAAATACATTAACGCAACAAAAAACCTACAACGAAAAACCGCCTTTAATTCCTCAGAGACCACCCCTAACCCCTCCGAAGGAGGGGAATAAGAAGACGCCTCCGAGGGAGGCGAATAATTCTCCTCCGAAGGAAGTGAATAATTCCCCTCCGAAGGAAGTGAATAATTCCCCGCCGAAGGAAGTAAATAATTCCCCTCCTTCGGAGGGGTCAGGGGTGGTCTCCTACAGGTTAGCGAAAAGGTCTACTTTAAATTTCCTTCACTTCCGCCTGCTCACCTATCGGAAAGTAGTCTGTTACGCTCTTGAGTTGCGAAATTTATA
>JAITDV010000178.1 GCA_031282385.1 Planctomycetaceae bacterium
ACAAATGGAATTAGTAATGATACCTTCTAACGGAACTCCATTGAATATCTGTTCGGATAATCAGGATCGTGTTTTATTTGGTGATTATGGTTTTAACGGAATCAAAAAACTTTACGTCTCAACAGATAAAGGATATTCTTTTGAAGAATTTTGGCGTTTTGATGAAGGTGACATTCGGCATGTTCACGGGATTCAGCCTGACCCTTTTGACGGCGGATTTTGGGTGTTTGCCGGAGATTTTAGTACACAACCGGGAATCGCACGATTATCGAATGATTTGAAAAACTTCGATTGGATTGAACGCGGACATCAAATGGTTCGTACAGTTAAAGCAATTATTGAACCGAATTATATTTATTACGGTACTGATACGGAATTTGAACAAAATTACATCGTGAAAATGGACAAAAAAACAGGAAAATGGGAACGATTGCAACCGATTGCCGGCGCATCGTTACACGCAACACGTTTTGGAAATCTTCGGATCATTTCAACAAGTGTCGATTCCTCTAAATTTTGCGAACAATTTTCCGCCTTGTATGTCAGTACTCAGTCAGACGAAAATTGGAATTTATTAAAAAAGTACGATAAAGATTTTTGGTCGCCGCGATATTTTCAATACGGAACCTGTGTATTACCAAACAATGTTTCTGAAACACCGTTTGGAATATTCAGCGGTCAGGCGTTGAAAGCAATCGACGGTCAAACCGTTATTTTTGAATGGAACAATTAACCACGCTCAACAATGGGAATTATTCGAGACACATTGGAACCGTCGCTTGACTGGTGCGCAAGACAGATTTACTGGCGTTCAAAAACGTTACGTAATCTTCGTGCCTATATTAACAAACATCGGAAAAAGAAACCGGTAACGGCTTTTATTTCCGAAATGGAATTGCGAAATATTTTAACGGAAATTGGTGTTGGTAGCAAGTCACCAGTAACACTTGTTCACAGTTCAGTTAACAATTGGGCAATTAAAAATCCCGAAAACACCGAACCGTTCAACTCATTTGAAACCGCAATAACAACTCTGAATATTTTGATCGAACTTACAGAAAAAAATAACGCAACCCTTGCAATGCCAACACATCCTTATTACAAGGAAACGGCAAATGATCCTTTTATTTCAACAATCGGTTTGAAATTAAAGTATGATCCTCAAACAACACCATGTAAAGTCGGTTTGATTAATGAACTTTTTCGTCGTTACCCCAACGCAAAACGAAGTTTGTTTCCCTTATCATCTGTTACAAGTATCGGTCCATTGACAGATGAATTATTGAAAAATAATTTGAATGAAGAAAAACCATTGCCTCATGGAAAATATTCACCTTATTATCGTATCATCGAAAATAAAGGACTTATTGTTAGTATTGGCATACCGCTCATTGAATGTTTGACAATAATACATGTTTCATTGGAATTAGAGAAAAATCCGTTACTTGATTGGATTTACCGTGATCGTGTATTTGATGTGGTTATGGATGGCAACATCGAAAAAGAATGGATTGTCCGTGAAATACATCCGGCAACCTGCCGCTGTTGGGGTGAAAAAATGTGTGAGCGTGATCTCAGAAATGCCGAAATATTGCACGAAAATATCTTCGCCGATGTTAGAATTGACTGGGCATTTGCTCAAGAAATAGATGATTTTATTACAACAAAACATAACAAAAATATATATTATCCCTATCCATTTTTGACACTTTGCAGACCACTATCTCAGTAAACCAATATCGAAAAACAATACTTTATAGGAGAAGTTACTATGAACCGAAATGAAATTGTGTTTCAATTAAATACTATCTTTGCTGATATTTTTAATATCGATAAATCAACGCTTACCGATAAAACATCAGCAAAAGATGTTGATGGTTGGGATTCCGTTGCGCACGTGATGCTCATCACGTCAATCGAAAAAAAGTTTGCAATTCGTTTTACTGGTCGTGAAATTGCCGGTTTTAAAACAGTTGGCGATTTGATTGACGCTGTTGAAAAGAAAACAATCGGAAAGTGAGGTTCCAGATGATTAACATTGACCAAAAACAATTTCCCCGTTCATCGGTATTCATAGGTGAACTCGAATCGCTTAATGATCGATTTATTGTTGCGCAAATCAAAACAATGTTGAACAATTTCGGCGATGAATATGTTACCTTTTTGGAAAAGGTGTTATTTTTAGCAAACACATCAAAGGTTTCACCTGTCGATTCCATTTTGGATTACACAACAGTCTTTTTGCGTGAACAAGTTAGATTTCAGCAAACTGACAGTTATTCGCATGAATCATTTGATGAAGTATATGACGAAGTGTACAACAATCCTGATGTCATGGAAGGGTTTTATCTTGATGGACTTTTATTAACACAAGCCTGTTGGGAAATCCATTATCATATTCATCGTTTTTTTTGCAATCATTTTTTACCACGCTGCAAAGGCAAAGCGCAAGGGCTTGAAATTGGTTTTGGGCATGGGCTTTATCTTTATGAAATCCTACAGCAATGTCAAAATAAGGGATGGGCAAGATGTGTGATCTATGGATTGGATATTAGTGAGTATTCATTAAAATACGCAACACGATTATTGAAGCAGAGTTTTTCAGAAGATTTATTTATATTGAAAATTGGTGATATTCAAAATGAACTTAACTTTCCTGAACAGTCAATGGAATTTGGTCTGATGGCAGAGGTCATTGAACATATTCATAGTCCAGATCAAGCTTTGCTCCGAATGAGACATTGCCTCAAATCAGATTCACCACTTTATGTTGTAACACCTATGAACAGCAATGCAGTAGATCACATTACAAATTTTCAGTCCATTGATGAAATTGAAAAATTAATAATCTCTACAGGCTTTGTCTTGGAAACAAAAGAGGTTTTTTCCGTTAAACAATTTCAACCTGAATCCAAAGATAGAACAGAAACATTGTGTGCCGTTTTTCGGGCACTCTAGTAAATAAAATATGTTCCAAAATAAAATTCATCATATCGGAATTATCGTTCCAAATGAAGAGCAAGTCAATTTTCTCTTGCAATTGTTGGGATTTGAACGAGGACATTCCGTTTACGTTAAAGAATATCAGGCAAATTGTATTTTTGGTAAAGGTGACGGAAAGTTATTGGAATTTATTATTCCTGATGTAAACAGTAAATTGTCAAAATTTAATAACGGACTTGGCGGAATTCACCAC
>JAITDV010000202.1 GCA_031282385.1 Planctomycetaceae bacterium
ATGTCGGTACCGGCTTGCCGTACTCTTCACTAAAACGCCGCGCAAAATGATCCGCAAGCAACATAATGTCAATTTTCCGCTCCCGCAACGGCGGAATCACAATTGGAAATACACTTAAACGATAATATAAATCCTGACGAAATAAACCCTCATCAACCAACTTTTTCAAATCACAATTCGTCGCCGCAATTACACGTACATCCACCCGAATTGTCTCCGAACCACCCACTCGCTCAAACGTCCGCTCTTGTAACACACGTAAAAACTTCGCTTGCAACATAAGCGGTAACTCACCTATCTCATCAAGAAAAATTGTACCGCCGTCAGCTTGTTCAAAATATCCTTTTTGCTGTTGAATTGCGCCTGTAAACGCACCTTTTTCGTGTCCAAATAGTAAACTCTCTATCAACGTTTCCGGTATTGCCGCACAATTCACTTTGATAAACGGCATTTTGGCACGTTGCGACGCATAATGAATATCATTTGCAAAACGTTCCTTGCCAACACCCGTTTCTCCAAGCAACAAAACAGTCGCTTTGGTATTGCAAACTGTTATCATTTGGCTATGAATTCTACGCATTCCTTCACTTTTACCTATGGATGTAAATCGTTGACTCTGCTCTTGCAACTCCGCTTGAAGTCGGCTATTTTCCGCTTTAAGATCATTGACCTCCTCAATTGAAATCTGATAAATACGGACAAATTGAGCTATCGAAGCCGCTACTATCGTCAGCAACCAAACCTTGTCATCCAAAAACTCCGACGAATACGGTAAATCAATACTTATCGTACCAATCACCTCAACCCCAATCCGAATCGGCACACAAATAAAAGATGTATTTCTTGCCTCGTCAACATTACGCGCACCAGTACGATTGAGAAACAACGGCTCTTCCGAAATACGTGAAATTGCTATCGGGTTGCCCGTCTTAACAACCTTGCCGGTAATGCCCTCGCCAGGCAAATAACACCCGCGGCGTAATTGTTCACGATCAAGACCATAACCCTCCATAATATCAATCTCACCAGTTACACGATTAAGAATAGAAATCGCTCCGCGTATTATGCCAATACAAGAAGCCATCTTCGTCAATAACGGCTTGAACACACTCACAACATCCCGCGCTTCCGATAAAATTACACTAACTTCATACAACAAACGTAAATCGTCCCTGTGTGAACATTGTTGAGTATTACTTAATGTACACACGTACTGGTTTTCTGTGTTCAATTGTAACGTCTTACTTGACATTGAAAGTCATCACTTGGGGCAATCCCAAAACTTAAAGAATATTGGTATTCAAAATCGCTGAATTTTTTGTAACAATAAAATAGATAATACTATTTTTGTTACGTAAATTATGGAATTATTGCAAATGCACTTTTTGTACCATTGCAAAAAAATTTTTCAAACATGCACTAAAGACGTCGATTTCAGACTACTCAAATCTAAAATCAAATTAACTTGCACAACTTGATCTATATTGAAACTAAACTGTTTTGGACGTATTATGTCAAAACTTTCTAAAGATAATTTTGATTACGCTTAAAAAAAATTGCCAACCTAGACAATATTTACAATAGTGTCAAAAATTGTCAAAACTACTACAAAAATGTCGTCAATATACCCAACTTGTCATTTTCACCGCCAGCACAACAACAATTCTGTACAAAAACAACAAAATTCCAATTTACATTCGTCAAATTTCAACTTCTCGTTTTTGAAATCGTGTTCATATTTGTCATGTTTACCAAAGTCTCGTAAATCAATTTCGATTAAAAAATGAAAACCGAAATTTATTGTGTAAAAGTATATTCAAACTATTTCAATGTTTAACAAAAAATTTTATTTTCAGATTGTAAAAATAATTTCTAATTACGGCGAATTGTTTGGTTTGTTCAACGATTGCCCTTGTCAATGTATTCGGGACAGTCTATAATGTCGCGGTTGCTTTTTGTTGTCTGTGTTTTGAACTGTTATCTTTATAAGTTTTCGGGAATTTTCGCAGACTTACCTATTGCAAAACCCGCTTTTAGACGTTTTTAATTCTACATCCGAAAAGTAAAGTGAGTTTGATATATGCCGATTAGTTGTTGATTGGCATTAAAAATCCAGCAGGAACGAACGTTAATCGAGTAGGCGGACGCCGCCTCACTTTAGATACAAATAACAATTTAATACAATAAATAAAAAATATGAGTGAATTAGTCAAAGTTATCGAGTCGGAATCAGAATTTGAATCCATAATAAAATCAGGAATCGTTTTGATTGATTTCTTTGCGACATGGTGCGCACCTTGTCGCCAACAGTTGATGATATTGGAACAAGTCGCAGAAACAGCTGGAGACAACGTTACTATTGCCAAAGTCGATACGGACAATTTACAATCACTGGCGGCAAAATTCGGAATTGAACGAATTCCAACATTGATTTTGTTCAAAGATGGAGTCATCGTTACGCAATTTACCAGCGTACAACAAACCGCAACTCTCAAAAAAGCAATTGAATCAGCAGCTGCCAAATCAAATTAAAAGATAATATACTGTCTGTTCGTACTATAAATTGCATGACTTAAAAACGTAAAAGCCTGCTTCCGGTAGGTAAGCAGGCGGTGGTGAAGGAAATTTAAAGTGTGAACAGTTTATAATTATTGTAACGATAATTCTGGTAATTTTTCAGTACGTTGGAGATTTGGCAATTTAAGTGTTTCAATGCTTTTTGTGTTTTTTGTTTCCGTCCGGCAAGTAACGGAAAGTTGCAAGAATCCGCAAAGGCGTAAGTTTGGACGGTTACGGCAAATAGGAGAATTGCCAATGTTTGGAATTATTGTTGCGATTATTGCGGCTATTGCAATTGGCGTATATTTCAAATACGTGTTTGGTACAAATTCTTCACACGGTGCTTCGTGTAATGGCTGCCATAGTTGCCCGTATAATAATAAACATAACAATTGTTTGCAAAACAAATTGAAAAACAGCCCTTTAAAAATTTGCGGCGAGGACGACGAATCGAAATAAAAAATTTGAGGCACAACAAAGCACAAAACAAACGCTGTTTTAAAAACAAATATTCAAGTGTGTTGAGAATATTTGTGTCGGAAAAATTCTAACACGTGCGGCAATATTGTGTTGTGCAGTTATTGAATTGCTATTGACTGAATTTATTGAAATAACTACAATTTCGCCTTCCCTGTTGGGAGCCGTATTTTCCGTTTATACTTGACTGTCGGGTATTTTTCGGATCAATTTTTCGAAATTCGACGTTTGCGGCAATGATTTTACATTGTAAATTGCGTGATTCAGGAACGTAAAAGCCAGCTTCTCAAGTATATAAGCAGGCGACGTTAAAGTAAATTTAATGTGTGAACGGTTTGAATTGTTCGCACTGATTTTTCGGTAAACGTGTTTACCTATCGGGAAATTATATTTAACGTTTTTCTGTTACGGAATTTTAATTTGTATTCGATGTAAGTAATCAGAAAATTGCCCTGATAGTTACGGATTTCTTCAACAACTTACAAAAACATTAAATCAATTTTAAAATGATCAACAAAATCAAACAACAAACACAAGTAAATCAATTTACATTTGTTTTTTCGCATTATTCCGTTTTGTTAGCCGTAATATTTTTAGCGGCAATGATTATTCTATGTGACGGAATAACTTTTGCTCAACCGAATCCGCCTTTTGTTAGAGGTACTGAACCAGTAAATACAACTCAGGTAACAAATACGCCTGTCCAAGTAACACCGCCCAATACTGCCGCAACCGTTACAAATCCGGCTATCACAGCTGAGCTTGAAAAGGCTGTAACGGCATTTAACAATTCAAAATTTTCTGAAGCTCTTGATATTTTGAAAGCGTTGTACGCAAGTCATCCCGAAATTGCGCCGCCCCGTGTTATCATGGCACAAATGTTCGCGCAAGCGAAATTAAGCGACGCAGTTCGTGCCAATCTTGAGTTGGGAACAGAAGAAACTCCGTCCGATCCTGAAGCGTATCTTTTGCTTGGAGAAATCGCGTTGCGGCAGCGTAATTTGACGGCGGCAGAATTGCTGTTGAAACGCGCGGCTGAAACAGTACAAGCGTACTCGGCAAGCGAAACACGAAAAAAGAATTTGACAAGTTCAATTATGCGAGTTTTTTCTGATTTGTATGAAAGCCGACAACGTTGGGCGCAGATGGAAAAATGTGTAGATGATCAGATTCGATTTGACGGACAAAATGCAACTTTCCTGCGTCGAAAAGGAATTGCGGTATTTCGCCAAGATCGTGACGAGGAAGCGAAAAAACTTTTCCTGCAAGCCGATCAACTTGATCAAACAAACAAAGAATCAGGTCAAAAAGGAATTCCTGCTGACGCAATAATGGCACAACTTTATCTCACACGCGGAGATAAAGATAAAGCAAGGACATTTCTTGAAGCGGCTCTTAGGGCGTATCCTGACTCAAAAGAAGTGTTAGCGTTATCAATTCAAATGCGTGTTAGCGATGACAAGTTGGAAGAAGCAACGCCGTTAGCGCAGAGGTTGTTAGCAGAAGATCCGACTTCGTCGTCGGCAAAACGGTTAAGGGCAACAGTTGGACTTTATTTGCAAGATTATGTTTTAGCGGAGAAATTATTTCAAGAGTTATTGTTGGAGTCGCCAACAGATGCTCCGGCACAAAATGGCTTAGCGTTAGCACTTTGTGAACAAAATTCGCCGGACAAATTAAAACGTGCGCTTGAGTACGCGGTTGACAATGTTCGCAAGAATCAAAGTAACGGCGAATTTTGGGGAACGCTTGGTTGGATTCAATATAAGGCAAATTTGACTGAAGAAGCAGAAAAATCGTTGAAACAATCTATTGCAACCGGTTCAATCAATGCCGCAACAGCATATTATTATGCAAGGTTGGCTGTGAAATCAAATAAAATTGATGAAGCAAAACGATTCCTAAATCTAGCGCTTCAAGGAAACAACCAATTCGCCAAACGGCGTGAAGCTGCGCAATTGTTAAAAGAATTATCGAAATAAAAAATAGACCTTTTCGCTAACCTATAGGAGACCACCCCTGACCCTTCCGAATAAGGGGAAAGGGGAATTATTCGCCTCTCTCGGAGGCGTCTTCTTATTCCCCTCCTTCGGAGGGGTTAGGGGTGGTCTCGGAGGAGTTAAAGGCGGTTTTTCGTTGTAGTTTTTTTGTTGCGTTGATGTATTTTTAGGT
>JAITDV010000211.1 GCA_031282385.1 Planctomycetaceae bacterium
ATCTACTTAAAATGCAGACAATATATGTTTCATTAGTGCGTAACAAAAAAATTCTCAACGAAAAAGTTGAACTGAAATATGCGCCTTTCCCTTCAAAAACACAGATTTCATCTACCCGATCAAATTGATCAGCATAATAAATCTATGATTTATCATTACAATAATCCCAACAGAAAAAATTCTGAAATTAACGCCGAAGGCGGCGAGACGAAAAATACTTATGATTCTGATGGTCGAATGAAATCTTTTTTTGGGGCGACATTGTACGAAAAATCAATTCCGATTTCACCGGCGGCAGTTCAATTATCGTGGCAAACGGGACGGACACCGTTTGAACATACTCTTTCAGATGGGAAATATTTTGAACTTTTACTGACAGTACCGCTGGAGGAAGCGGAAAAACTGATTGCCCAGCAACCGCTTCGTAACCGTTTCAACGTAACACTCTATTCTGTTGCGGAATTGACACCGGAACTTGATCTTCGTTTTTCGGATGGAACCGATATTCAGCCGCAAGGTTTTGAACATTGACCTTCAATTCCAATGTAAGCGATTGAATGGTAGGCGATCCCTTCGCTGAGGGGTCGCGCCGGTTGAACAATAATTGATTCCAATCGGTATGCCTTTCATAAATATTCTATTATTGAATCAACACGCAGTAGAAATAATATTGCCTTCTGGTGTCAATGAATACTCAACCGGTGCAACCCTTCAGCGAAGGGATCGCCTCTATAGTCAAGGGCATAACTGAAACCAAACGACAATTCATCTTATTTACACATCATGGTTTACGTGTTGTATTCAATTACTCTTTTTATGAACTGAGAAAAATTTGGTATTTCGTTACTGTAAAAATCAAATCCATACCGACTCAGTAAATCCTTGTATAGCCTGGATTCTAGCCTCTCATCTAACATCTTTCCTCCGTTATCTAACGGATTGCACTCAATTACTTGGTAACAGGTAAAAAAAGACTCAAGCATTCCATACAGACACAATATTTCATTATCGGACAGCACGTCAATACAATAAAACGGGAGTACGTAAATATCCCCATAATGAAAAATAAAGTCATAAAAATGATCGTAATCAACCAACGCTTCTGATGGTATTTTCAACTCGCATAGTGTTGAATGATGGCTTATGAACCACCTGCTCCACAACTGTTCCTTGTTGCACAGGACTTCGTCAGGATTGTTTTTATATGTTTCGGTTTGACTCATGGCAATATATAAACGAACATAAAAAATGCTTGTTAATAAGTATGAAAGTGAAAAACATATCATGGCGACCAATTCCCTCAGCTTGATGGTGGAGTCCAAGTATATGTTTCGATTCCAGTGAATGATAATCCATGCGAAATATTTGTCTTGGCATAGTTCCAGACTGTTTGTTAAGAATTGTACCAAAACCAAACAGAAATTAGTTAATAGATAAGAGTGAATAGTTAGTTGTCCCTGAAAAAGTCTTTCTGTTGTTTTAATGGTAGCCAACTTGTTCGTAGCGAGTTCGGTTGAGCATCTGAAAGGGGACTCCTTGTCAATTAATTTTGATAATATTTACAAGGTTTTAAGAAAAATCTCGGATAAAACAATACTACCTTGCAAATTATAACTCTAAATTGCAACCAGATAAGCCATGAATTTATAGCACCAAATGACTTTTTCAGGGACAACTAGTTAATAGTTACGCAAGCGGAAAATAATCGTTGATTGTAAAATTCCGCTTGCGAACTATTAACTATACTCTTCACTCTTGAGTTTTCGGTTTTTTCTTTGTCCCTATTCTACATCATGTTGAAATAAGTAACAGCAACCTTATTTTCAACCTGATTTTTTTTAACTAAACAACCTTAGTAGCAATTTGTATCACCTACAACCAACCTTATTACCTTATTGAGTGTTTTTTTAATAAGGTAATAAGGTTGTTCTTGTGTGGAATTTTTTGCTACTAAGGTTCTTTGTTTAATTGTTTTGTTCAGAAAAATAAGGTTAAAAATAAGGTTTGTATTCATAACATTGACCGTAAATGATTATGCAAAATTTAAATTCAGAATTATTGGTAAAAACCAAAATTTAAAGGGTGATGAGTATATTAACTATTTCAACGCTTATTCGAATTCTTTCAAAGATTTACAAGTCGCGGCGAATCCGAGCCATGATTCTAAAACAATTGGATCGGAAAAAGAGTTGATCGATTTTACAATCCGAGTTGGAACTTTACCAAACCGGGCTTTTAACACAATTGCGATTGATTTGGCATCACGTTTGGCTTCACCAGCGGCAAAACCTTCCATGTACTTATCTTCAAAAATAGTGGTAAGCATATTTTTATTCGACGAACGGATAACAAGGGCATGGTAACCATCCTGGGACATCAATGGATGGTTGATTCACTTGGGACGAATCGCTTAGTACGTGCCGAAATAAAACTCAATAAAAATATCATACAATTTTACAAATTACGAAGAAGAGAACCTGACCAACACCCATTGATAAATACCGTTAAATATAAATTAAAAAAATAAAAATAATTAAAATAAAAAAACAAAAATATAGGAAGAATGAAATTATAGTCAATAGGGGGAATTTTTCGTGCTTGGTACGAAATACCATCATTACCCCAACGAGACCTGACATCTCTCAGGCTTTTTGTATTGTCTTTTCGTAGTTAGTGATTCCACTGATGAGAGTTGTACGGAGAGTGTGTCTGTTACGTCGGTTTCGGTATTTGTCTTTC
>JAITDV010000219.1 GCA_031282385.1 Planctomycetaceae bacterium
ATTCGACAATATATTTACCGGCAATTTATTCTCCGCCCAAAGCGGATCATTGTCAGGATTTTTGCCCGTCGGATTCCACCAACACGCACCAACAACACGCGCCCACATCTTTAATTCAAAATTGTAAACATAACTCCAACCCTTAATTTCCGCCGTTGTACGATATTTTGCCTCGCGTACAAAAAGTTCAAATTGACGATTTGTAACTTCGTATTTATCAAGTTTAAACGGACTCAAACGAACACGATGTTGGGGACGCCGGTCGTGTTCACGTGCTGTATTATCACCCATACGAAAAACTCCGCCATCAATTCTTACCATCGGCGCAACCACATCAAGCTTGTTGCGATCTGCAATGCGAATTGTATTTTTTGTAACAGAAATTGTTTCGTGTTGTTGCGCGGGTTGTGATTTTACTTCTTGGGAAATTGAAGGTATTTCCGTAACATCAAGCGGCTCGCCAAGCGGAGTAACATACTTGTATTGCTCGGTCTCAATAATATCCGTAACAAAATTTTTTGTTAATTTTGTTGGCGGCGTATTGGAAAGCTTACCAGGATTAAGCAGGTTGTCCGGGTGATATAAATTTGCATAAGTCAATTCAGGCGAATCAAATACCGCTTCAGGAATATAATCGGCAGTCAGTGTTTGCAAATCTTCTTGTAAATCACTTGCCCATGTTGAAACTAACTCAATTTCGCTGCGGGACGAAATTTCATCAATTCCAATATTATTCCGATAATTTGGATGAGTGATTTTGGCAGAATTTTTTAACGGCTTTAACGTCAACAAATTTATTGCATTATCAATCTTGTCCGAAACAGGTTCAACAAAAAAACCATCCACAAACAACAAAACCCGACCACGAAAAATAAATAACAACACAACTAAAACCAACAAAAACCACGCCGCAAATCCCAACAACCAATTAATTCGGACTACACGCTTTTTCATAATTCGTAAATAGCCAAGTATGGTTTTAAACTGTTCGCTCTCTGATTTTCGTCAACCCGCACGAGTTTACCCATCGACAAACCCGCTTCAACATTTTCACGTTACCGAATTCTAAAATGAGTTTAGTAGCCCTTTTCTCTAACCTAAAAATACATCAACGCAACAAAAAACCGCCTTTAACTCCTCCGAGACCACCCCTAACCCCTCCGAAGAAGGGGTCAGGGGTGGTCTCCAACAGGTTAGCGAAAAGGTCTAGTATATTGTTCTTCAAGAAGTAAAATTTAATAACCAAACAAAAATATTTTTCATCTCATATTCACGGAAAGCTCACGGAATCCACGTGAAATTTACGGAGTCTAATAATTTTATAGATTCGTGTCAACATGAATTTTTTGTAATTAGTCAGAATCGCTTTATCAGAAAGCAAAAATTCTTTTAAACTAGACCTTTTCGATAACCTGTAGGAAACCACCCCTGACCCCTCCGAAGGAGGGGAATTAAAGGAGGGGAATTATTCGCCTCTCTCGGAGGCATATTCTTATTCCCCTCCTTCGGAGGCATATTCTTATTCCCCTCCTTCGGAGGGGTTAGGGGTGGTCTCGGAGGAGTTAAAGGCGGTTTTTCGTTGTAGGTTTCTTGTTGCGTTGATGTATTTTTAGGTTAGAAAAAAGGTCTACTGTTCACACTGTAAATTTCATTTGCCGACGCCTGCTATAAATTTTTTAAGCGTATAGCACCGACTTAATAGTTACAAAATAAAATAATAGAAACCGCTGAAAGTCCCAAGTTTTTTGGGGCGGTATTTACATTTTTTTTGGATTTGGTACAACTTCGCCACTTTTGATCCCATAAACTGTTCACACTTTAGTTTTCGTTTACTTCCGCCTGCTTACCTATTGGAAAGCAGGCTTTTATGCTCTTGAGTCGCGCAATTTATAGTACGAGCAGTACATAGTACGAACAGTATAATCACTTTCGGTTTTGAAAATCAAAAATATAAATTGTCAAAAATTTCACTACATCATCCTTATCATCAACCACCTTTCCGTAAAAATTGTCGGCGTCATGGCAGCTAATAATGACCGTATTCAGAAAATTCAGTATCTTGTCAAAAAAGGCGATTGGAAAAAAGCATACAAAGAAGCTAAATTTTCTGCCACATTGTCCAACTCTCCTGAAATAAAATCTCTCGCCATAACTTCTCTTTGGAATTGGATCAAAGATCAAGTCAAACACAAACAATACGAAGACGCAAAATTAAATATCCGAGAACTAATTCACGTCGGCGTCAATACTATTCCTCACAACATCCGAAACGAATTTCCTCCGGTTTTTTTGTTGCTTGGATTAAATTCTATGTTGCCTGAAGATTTAAAAAATGACACCAATTCAAAAAATATTCAAATACAATTAATCGACCAATACATTATCCACAACATAAATTCAACCGATATTTTGCCCGAAATATTGGCAAACGCCGCACAAGTCAAAGAAGCGTTCAAACTCATCGAATCACGGCAAGATACCAAAGCAATTGAAATCCTCGCCTCAATACCATTTAATTCGCCGGTTTCAGAATGGCGGTTATTACTCCGCGGATTGATCGCGCATTATGACGGCGACAATAAAACCGCAAACGAAAATTGGCAACGCCTAAGTAACTCTCGACCAACAAAAAAAATCGCCGAAAATCTGCAAAAATTATTCAACGATAAAAACAAATCAAAAACAAACGAAGATATCGTTAGACAATTCAATTTTTTCAACGACAGATCCGGCTCCGAACAATCACAAAAAATTGATTTGATCGATAATCTGCGAATTGTCGGCGATTGCATGAAATTGCAAAAGTACAAAGAAATACTTGTCAGGCTTCCTATAATTCGCCAAACCGCAGCCAAACAAAACGCTTTCATGTACGGACGAATTCTGCGTCTGCTTCATATTCACTTGCTTGAAAACGCGCAACCGACTATCATTCGCCAATTCGTCGAACAGAATTTACCATTGCCTCTCGATCCACACGGGAACCGTACATTTGCTCTTTTATTTGATCGACTGATTAACTGTCATGATACAATACCAAATTGGCTTCGTCATGCTGGTATGAATCCTCTTTGGAACAAGTTTGCGGAAGAAGATGTAGATCAAATTGAATCGTTTTCGCCGCCAATGAAAGCACGCGCGAAATCAATTGCGTTTTGCAACGCCGTAAAAAGCAGGAAGATGTTTATTGAGAAGTATGGCAATTTGATTATTGACGATTTCGACGATGCTCACGAACTATTGGAATTGTGCAGTCAAAAAAATACAGATTGGTTTATGTGTTATTTTGACAAATCACTAATCACTGATCCAAGTAACATACAAGCATTCGAGGCATTTGAATTTTTTCTGCAAAGTTTAATCGAATTCAAGGAAAATCCAGAATTGTATGAAGCAAAACTTGATGAATTGCATCAATTGATTGTAGAACATAATCAAGATGATATTAAGATACTTAATCAAGAATTTGATAGATGTTTTGACAAATCTGATTTTGACAAAGCGGCTGAATATTTGAATCTTATTGAGAAAATAAATCCGCTTTCAAAAAATGCGTTTTACCGAAAATTAAAAATAACACAGCAACAATGTAAACTGGCATTGCAAGATGGCGATTTGTTAAATGTGAAAAAATTTCTAGCAGTATTGAAAAATATACCAACTCCCGAATCCTTATCTTATCGTCATAATATAGTCATGCTTGCTTTCAAATTTATTTACTATATTTTGTCCGATAAACCCAAACACGCCCGCAAAGTACTTTTAAGTTGTAAAAATTATGGTATCGACAAACCGCTTCCGATCATTATTACTGTTTTGTGTTCGCATATAAAAATTCCGAAACAGGTCACTCAAAAATTGGAATTACAACTCAGCAAAAAAAATAATGAAAAAATCAATAGCTCAGTTATTGCCGCTATTTGTGATTCGTTGTCTGGTCTATCTGACCGCACACCAATTAACAAAAGTAATATGACATTGTCGCCAATAGTTGCGGCTACAGTACGCAATTATCTTAATAACGTAACAAAAATTAAATGGAAAAAAGAGAAAGATATTGTTTGTGTATGTACTTTTCTTTGGTCTCTTAATTTAGACGGCAATTACGCATTTTTGGACGACAAATATAATTGCGAAAGTATATTTATACGTCTGGTAAAAAAAGGAAAAAAGTTATTTTCAAATTCGTTGGAGTTGAATTTTCTGATGCTGGAAGCAAAAAGGATCAAATACAATAATCTGTTCTCCCGACAAGTCTCCCAACAAAATATCGACTTCCGATTCGCACAAAAAAAAATACGACAACTAAATAAACAATACTCTAAATTCTTAAATAATTGCGGCAAAATGAAAGATAACCCTGAACTAAAAATAATGATTCATGTTGCGGAAAAGCGTTCAATATGTTCTATACCGAATGTTTTGAAAGCAATGTTGTTGCATGACATCGAAAAATTTAAACCGTTCCCATATTAACTTTCATTTACTGTTGCCTGTTTACATATCAAAAAACAAAACTTTTATGCTCTTGAGTCTCGCAATTTTTAAACTGTTCATATTTTAATTTTCAACAATCTCATTATATTACCGAAAAAAATAAGATTGAACCGGTTTAATAGATTGGTTGAATTAATGTAACAAAAATTATAGAAAAAATAAAATTAAGAAATTATGTTGGATATTTATTATCACACGCTTGGGATTAATCCAGGTTGTTCGGAATCGGAGATAAGGCGTCGTTATCTTGAATTAGTGCATAAATTTTCGCCTGAAAAAAATCCAGAACAATTTGCCAAGATACACCAAGCATACGAAAATCTGAAAAATCCTGTTGCAACGATGGACGACATCCTTGAATTATCGCAAAACGAAGATTCAATAGAACAAATAATAGAGGTGTTGGTGGATGAATTACGGCAAGAGAGATTACCGACAAATATGATATTAAACATGGGCAAGTAACTTTAAACTGTTCACACTGTAAATTTCGTTTACATTTGCCTGCTTACCTATCGGAAAGTAGGCTTTTAAGTTCTTGAGTTACACAAATTATAGTACGAGCAGTATAGTTGTTTATATTTTTTGGTGAATTATGTCTGATATGTTGGATAAATATCGTACATCGTTTGATCGGTTGATGGAATTTTCTGTCGGCAGTGAGTTGGCGAAAAATGATGAGATTACAGAATCGGTTAAATTTGATGAAGATGAAGTTGAAAATAATAACGAAGAAACTTCAAGTGAACTGTTAAATGTTGTTCAATTGGAAAATTCAGATTCAGATTCATTTGCTTTAGGCGATAGTGATGAGTCTGAAATTTTTGATGGAGCATCTGAAGTTAACGAAGTTGAAGAGGAAGCAATTGATTCGGTAGAACCGATAGAGCAAACGATAACGCAACTCTCGCGTCAAAATGCAGAGGTTTTGGAGCAATTTACGAATTGGCTTTATTCGTCGGATGACGAATCATGTGAGGTTGGTGATTTATCTGAAGAAAATGCGGTTGGGTCTGAAATAGGTCTTTTTCAGATTTTTGAGGCACTTTCGGCGCAACGGCAGGAGTTGAAGCTTTATGTTAAGTCGGGGCGTAAGACGGTTGAGTTAATAGAAAAGAGCGTGGAGGAAACTTCGCGGGTTGTGGAGCAATTTATCCGTTTTAAGCGTGAGCGTCCTGATATTGAGCGTAAGGCGATTAAGCCGTTTATTATGAGTTTGATTGAGATAGATGAGTCATTGATGCGTGCGGTATCTTTTTTGGATTCGGTTCAGAGCCGGTTGATTTTACATTCGCGCAATATTGAGATTTATGCGGGAGCGTATTGTGATCAGTTTTCTATTTGGCAACGTTTCTGGCGGCGTAAGATAATATTTCAATTTACAGAGTATTTGAAAAAAGAACGTGTTGCAGAAGTAGAGCATGTCTTACAACCGCTTCAAGATGGTTTTAAAATGGTACTTTTCAGAATGGATGATGTTTTGCGCAGGCATTCGATTACGCGGCTGAATCCTGTTGGTGAATTAGTTGATCCGAATACAATGCAGGTTGTCGGGATACTTGATTCGCAAGAGGTCAAGGTTGGACATGTGGTTGATGTTGTTAGACCGGGTTATCTTTGGAATGGTAAACCTTTTCGTTATGCTGATGTTCGCGCTGCAAGAATGCCCGAACATTAAAAAAATATAACTATTCAGCGGAGTGTAAAAAATGACTCCGGCATTTAGGGAATAGGTGTTGGGGATGTATATTGATCGTACTATAAATTGCGGATTCAAGAGTGTAAAAGTCTGTTTTACGATAGGTAAGCAGGCGGTGATAAAGGAAATTTAAATTAGACCTTTTCGCTAACCTGTAGGAGACCACCCCTGACCCCTCCGAAGGAGGGGAATTATTCGCCTCCCTCGGAGGCGTATTCTTATTCCCCGCCTTCGGAGGGGTTAGGGGTGGTCTCGGAGGAGTTAAAGGCGGTTTTTTGTTGTAGTTTTTTTGTTGCGTTGATGTATTTTTAGGTTAGAGAAAAGGTCTATTGTAAACAGTTTAAATTTGCCCGTAAAAATTAATAATACTGTTCGAGACAACATGTCGCCCTTAACGGGACGGAGAAATTAAGGTATCATTTCACGTGAATGCAGGATTCGTGCGAAATGATGCAAAAAGCATTACAATGATAGATACCAAAAAAGAAAATCAAAATTTAAATTGTGAACAGTTTAAATCAGGTTTTTTCGCTATTGAGTCCTGCAATTTATAGAGCAGTATAATGTGTGAAGAGGTATATACGTCGGCATTTTGATAGGTAAGTTTGCGGCTGTTTCTGAAAAATTACGTGCAGATAATTTAAATATTCACAATTAGTTCGTTAAAAGTTTTTGTTAGAGGTTGAAATTTTCATTCTTTACTTTTTTGTATGAGGAAATTGCTTGATAGTACGCTTAAGCGTTTTGAGGAACTTGAGTGTTTGATGACTTCGGAGGAAGTGCTTTGTGATTCGTTGAAGATGCAACGAGTGGCGCGAGAGCATGGAATGCTCGCTAAATTGGCGACAAAATATCGTCGTTTTAGGCAAATTAGTGATCAAATTGCGGAAGCGAAATTGATGTTGGAAGGTTCTGATATGGAGTTGCGTGAGCTTGCGGAGCTTGAGATACCGGAGTTGCATAAGGAGCGTGAGTTGTTGTGGGATGAGTTGCTTGAAATGACAGTAGGAGGAGCGGATGCGAATCGTACAAGTTTGGTGTTAGAAATACGAGCGGGTACTGGTGGCGAGGAGGCGGCGTTATTTGCCCGCGATCTGTATGAGATGTACAAACGTTATTGTGAGAGCAATGGTTGGAAGGTTGAAATTCTCTCAATGAATGCTACAGAATTGGGTGGTTTTAAGGAGATTGTTTTGGGGGTTGATGGCGAAGGTTGTTTTCGCACTTTGCAATTTGAGAGCGGCGGGCATCGAGTTCAACGAGTACCGGAAACAGAAACAAAAGGACGAATACATACATCTGCGGCAACAGTTGCGGTGATGGCAGAACCTGAAGATGTTGAGATTGAGTTGAAGCCTGAAGATTATCGGCTTGACCGATTCTGTGCAAGCGGTCCCGGCGGACAACACGTCAATAAAACTGCTTCTGCGGTACGTTTGACTCATTTTGCAACTGGTATAGTTGTCAGTTGTCAAGATGAAAAGAGCCAACACAAGAATTTGGCAAAAGCATTGCGAGTATTGAAAACAAGACTATACGAATCCCGACGGGACGAAGAACAAAAAAAGCGTTCAGAAGAGCGCTTGAGTAAAATTGGAAGCGGCGACAGAAGTGAACGAATAAGAACTTACAACTTTCCTGAAAATCGTATTACTGATCATCGGATAGGGTTGACTTTACATAAGTTGGATTCGATTCTGGCGGGTGATCTTGAACCTGTAATTGAAAGTTTGATGGAATACGAAAAGAACGCATTACGTATTGCATTTGACAGAAATAATTAATTCGTAACAAAAATTCAGAAACTTGAATTAAAGTACCGTCAGATTCGCGGGCAAGTATCGTTTTTTTTTACTGCTCTTTTTCGCAGTATCCGCATAACTGTTATGCGGCGTTAACAGTAACAGTTATGGTTGCGCCCGGTCATCAAACAGTCAAAACGAGGGCGGCGGGTGTTGCGGAAATAGTTGGTACAAACACCGCGCAGTTTATTGTTACTGCAACATGCGATCCTAAACCCGCCCCCAATGAATAAGTAAAAGCAGTTGAACCTTCATGGACAATAACTCGTACCGCTACATTTTTACCGCTAACAGCAGACGCAATTAATCCGGGAAATCCTATTACAACTGATCACACTGTATCATATTCAACAGGAAATTGGGATGTAATTGTACTCTCATCAAACGTTGGCGAATGGAGAATCAATTTTACTGTAAAAGTAAAATATAAACTTAAAAACTCCGTTACAGATAAATACATCTACAACCCTGACGGCACCGTTAAAA
>JAITDV010000253.1 GCA_031282385.1 Planctomycetaceae bacterium
TGAATGGGCAATTTCATCAGCAAGTTTGGAAGTCAATTTTTCCAATTCATCTTGATTGCGAAGCCGCATTTTGTCAACTGCGTCGTGTAATTCTGCGTTCACACTTCTCCGTTCAAGTTGTGTCATTGTATTGAAATCTTCATTTTTAATAGACTCAATTGCTGTTGCTGCTTTTCCGTAATCGCCTTTTTTAATCGCGGTTGCCGTATCGCGTAAAATAGCCGCATTATCAAACGCCGCCGCCATCGCCTGAAATGAAAAATTATATGCTTGAACATCAAGTTCTGTTGCCGCATTTCTGATCGATTGTTCTATTTCTGACAACGCCGACACGGAATCCTGTGTTGTTGAAGCGTTCGTTAATCGTTGTATCACACGCTCAATCTTATTTCGCAGCTGTTCACGAACTGAATTAAATCCATCAAGTCTTTCATTCTGATTCTGCGCTGATAAATTGACGTTATTATTGTTACGAATATCATCAACTATCTTTTGTACAATATCATTCGATTTGTCCAGATCGGATACTGGATTTTGCACAGATTTCATATCAATTAAATTGCCTGAATTATTTCCTAATATCAAACCGCAACAATATGCCGCCAACATAAAAAGTAACATCAGAACAATACTAAATAACAACCTATAACGTACTACATTTGATGGAGTAATTTTTGCAATATGTTTTGCGGTATCTTCAAGTTGAATCTCCATCATCGGAGTTATTTTGTTATGTCTGCAAATTTGAACAGCCGTTAGAACGCGATCTTTCAAGTTATAATATTGATCAATTTGAATTGCTGCTTGAATTGTTTGTTTGGCATCAAATGAGGCAAAAACAATGCCTGACAAAACCGCTGCTAAATTTATTATCGTAACGAAAATCAATGGCAATGAAATTGGTTTACCGACACAGAAACATACGCATAAAAAAACAATCGCTAAAATATTTGCACAACACACCGAATTCACAACCGAATCAAAAATCTTTTGCATTCGATTGCGAAAACAAACTTGATCAACAACAAAATCGATTAATTTTTTGTTCACAGCTTTATCTGTTTGTACTATAAATTGCTTGACTCAAGAGTGTAAAAGCCTGATTTCCGATAGGTAAGCAGGCGACGGCAAAGGAAATTAAAGTGTGAGCAGTTTATTAAATTGTAATTTTGACAAAGGCACGAACTCTTCAAATTTAATTTAAAAAACAAAAACGTGTAACAGTATTATTACAATGAACAAAATTACAACTCCGGCAGAAATTAAAACTGTTTTCATTGAATTGAATTTTTTATTTTTGTCAATTTTGTCCAATACAATTGCGCCTCTGCTTTCCAGCCAATTTGCGATTTCGTCATAATGATAGCGTCTTGCTAATTCGAGAGGTGTTTCTCCGTAAAAGTTGCTTGCGTTGATGTCTGCACCATGCGACAACATAAAATCGAAATCTTCAAAGTAAAGTTTATTCTTGACTGCCAAAAGTAACGCCGTCCAACCTTCATTATCACTTGCGTTGATGTCTGCGCCATTCACGACCAAGAACTCTAACACATCTGCGCAAAGGTCTCGTTTGACTGCAAAATGTAACGGTGTTTTCCCGTCATCATTTCTCGCATTCACATCCGCGCCCAACGAAACCAAATACTCAAAAACTTCAGCATATAAATCGTTTTGAGCTGCAAAATGAAGCGGCGTAAATCCGTTATTATTCCGAACATCAACATACGTACCTTGCGAAATCAAATAACTCAAAACATCAACATTGACATCCCATCGTGTTGCCGCAAGATGTAATCCCGTCGAACCATTCTTATCAACCGCATTTATATCTGCGTCATGTGTAACAAGAAATTTCAACACGTCAACCGGCGCATTAAAAATTATACCCCAATGCAACGGCGTCCAACCGTCAGAATCAGCTGTAATCACCGCGCCTTGTGAAAAAAGATATTGAATTATTTCAATTTTTGATCCGCTTTCCATTGCCCAATGTAACGCTGTTTCGCCGTAAACGTTGGCAGCGTTGACGTCGGCGCCTTGTGAAATCAGATATTGGATAATTTCCGTTTTCGGATTCCAGCGTGTTGCCCAATGTAACGGCGTCCAACCATAATTATCTGAGGCGTTGACATTCGCGCCTTGCGAGACAAGATATTTTGTAACGTAAACATTCGGATTACTTCGTACCGCAAAATGTAACGGTGTTGTTCCGTTAACATCTGCCGTATCAATACGCGCACCATGCGAAATAATATACTTCAAAACTTCAACATTCGGGTTATATCTTGCCCCAAAATGTAACGGAGTTGCGCCGCTCTTATCGGTGATGTCAATACTTGTTCCTTGCAAAACGAGAAATCGTAAAACTTCGACATTTGAATTTTTTGCTGCCAAGTGCAATGGAGTTGAGCCGGCTTCATCGCGAACATTTACACTTACAACTTGCGAAACAAGATATTTCAAAATTTCAGCATTTGAATTGTAAGCCGCCGCCCAATGAAGCGGCGTAGAACCATGCACCGCATCAACATCTACTCCAGATTCAAATATCAATTTCACCGCATCCAAATCTTCACGCTTTATTGCTTGTTGCAATGCGTCAAGTATTGTCGTTTGATCTTTTACGGCATCAACATTGAGATCGATGCCGTTTGTTTCTTGTGTTATTTGTTCTTTCATTTTTAAGTTGGCAAATTGGTTATCGCCGTTTATAGGATTTAAGAAATATAAATTATTAAATTATTCACACTGGGAATTTTGGGTTTTAAGATATTGTTCATTTTTGTTATGTTTTCAAATTTCATCTTGTTCGGTGATGTTTTTTGCAAAAAATAAAACCAAATTTAAAGTGTGAACAATTGAAAAGTATATCAAAATTTTTTGTATTTATTTATGATTGTTATTTTCAGATTGTGAAATTCTGCCAAGCGTTTCAAGTATCAAATCGGGCGGCGAATCCAATACATTATTTAACTCATGTTGATCGATTTGGCTCAATGTTACGGCTAATTTTCGCACGTTGTCTTCTTCTTTGACCATTGTAACGGCGGTGATCAATGACGGATTGGCAACGACATTGTAAGGTCGATCTGCGTCGAGCTGTTTCTTCAATGCCGTAATTTGATCAACACGCTCTTCAAGCGTCAAATTGACACGCCGTAAAGCAGCTTTTTCATACGTTTGCAATGCCTTGAACCAAGTATAATAATTTCGTAACGTAATATACAACTCACGGCTCCGCGGCGCGCGTTCAATATCTTCGTGTATTGATCTCAGAGTGTTGCGTTTGTCAAAGCTAAGTTGACGAAATCTTTTGTTGTTCCAGTAGAAACGGCGGTACAATGTTTTGTCAAGATTTTCCAATTGATACGCTCGGCGTTGTAATTCATTGAACGACGGATAAAGTGAAAAAGCATCAAGTATTCTAACTTGCGGAGACGGCAAAAATTCGCTTGAATCAATTTTGTCATTTGACTCTGTCGGCGGTAAAAATACACGGCGCTCCGCTAAAAGACGCAACAACGAAAGTTCAGGATCATCATCAAGCAGCATAAGATATTGATCAAGCCGTTCAATAATCGGCGACTCAACACGCAACATAAAATTGTCATCCGGCACAAGCCGTTCGCCAAAACGAAAAGAAAAGAAAAATAACAACACCGCAAAAAATATAAATAAAGATAACCGCAAAAAATGAAATTGTTTTTTGACGCCCGTTTTTTCCGTCTTTTCAACCAACGCAATTATTGTTTCAAGTGTAGTTTCAACTATTTTTTTGTTCGGCGTGGTACGCTCAAGCAAGTCAAGGCTATCCCAATCACGTTCAAGTTGCGCGAGTTTTTCACGCAACTCAGGTTCGCACGCCAACCGTTCCTCAACTACTCGTCGGGATTCAGGCAATAATTCGCCGTCAAGATACTCAATAAGTATCGTTTCGTCAGAATATATTTCAGACAATTTTCTGAAGTTAGTGTTAAGGGTTTAAGGAATTTGTTTCGGTGTTTGCCGTATTGTTTTCGGGCAAAACGTATTATATCATCGGCGCAAAATGTCAAAACAAAATTTCAGAAAACGTAAACGCCAAAAAATGAAAACGTAATTGAATAATTACAAACTATCAATTCTTTGTCCAATCATTACAAAGGGGTATTATTCTAAATTGCCGTAGAATCACTGTCAATGAGTGTAAAACAAAAGAGAACTTTCAATAATTCATTTGTAACTATTCAGT
>JAITDV010000269.1 GCA_031282385.1 Planctomycetaceae bacterium
TCCACTCTGTAGCCCGCCAGTTGCGATCAATTTTGCGTACAATATTTCCCGCACTGTCATAATAAAAAAATTAATTTCACTCGGCAAGAGGGATTTTAAAGTAGGAGTGGTATAAGATCGTATTCGTTTTGCGTTACTGCACCGTCGGTATTTATTGAGGTTGGATGCGGTTGAATGATTTTTGTTACTCGCCCGATTGCGTCGTGTTCCATGCGTGTAACGCGTTTTTTGTTTTCAATTGGTTTTAACGTTACGGCGTCAAAAGGTACGACAACATTTGCAATAACGTTGCCCGCTAAATCATAAAAGTTTTCATGCGCAAGCCGAGTTTTATCTTCGCCTGTAGGCGGTTGAACGACCGCAATTTGACGACCTAGCGAATCGTGAAAATAAAGCGTTTGATTATTTTGCACGTCATAACTCGCAATTGTTCGTCCGGCAAAATCAAATTCTACTCTTTGCATCGGTTGTTTGCGGACGATTATAATTTGTTTTGATGGAGTTGTTAATTTTCCGGTCAAAGTTGATTCCGTCGTATTGACTGTCTTATGTTTAACAAAAGTCAAATTGTCAAGTTCAAGTTTTTCAATTCCGTCCGCGGCTGGTTCGTTATCATTTTTCGTTACAAAAATATCAAACATTTCGCCAACCGGAAGACCCTCAAACTTATATTCGTTTGATTTCAATTCTAATATTGCGCCGGAATATATTCGATCCTGTCGTCTCAATTTATCGTAACCATAAATCGTTAATTTATTATCCGGTGTTTGTGTCGCAAATATTTGACCGTATTCATGATAAAATGTTTTTCCGTATCCTCCGCTGCCGCAACAATTCACGTCGTCGCCGTCATTCTTGACCGCAACTTGACGACCGTTTTTATCGTACAAAAAAGACGTACTATTCCCGCGCGAATCTATTCGCAAAACTACTTGTCCAAAAGGATTATGGAAATATTCTGTCATGAAAAGAAATTCGGATTAATTTTTTTAGAAAGCGCGAAAACAATTAAAATATAGTCGGTTATTTTAACAGTGAATTTTAGTCGCGTATAATGTCCTATGGGATAGCAGTAACAGACGGGGTAAAAAAAGTATTAATTACAGTGATTAAAAAAATTAAAAATAAATAATCAAAACATGAAGTATCTTTTTTTCTATATGCTAAATATAAAAAAAGAGTTAAGCAAACTAACCAACAAATAAAATGAAATTTCAATATGGCAAAATCTATTTCATCTAACATCATTAACCATTTTTTATCGTAATAAGGTCCTCTGGTTAAATATTCAAGTGTTTGTAATAAATTACAACACAAAAGAATAAAAAATACATCTCTAAAAAAAACGTAATACAATTTTTTATTTTTTACACCCATATATCAAACTCCGTTTTTTTATTTATTTCAAAAAATATGACAATTATTCTTGATATTAAATATTTTGATTTACAATTGATTATCCAAAACAAAAAAATGATATAGAACTTATACAAATAATCAATTGAAATATAGATTGAGAAACTCGCTCATTTTAGCAGTTGGAGGGTTTGCAATATCCCAAAAATCATAATTGGCTCTGTGACCGTCGCCAAGAATGAATTCTTCATTTGTTCCATCCCTCTTCTGACGATTAATTGTCTTTGTTATAGTCAGAGACCAAATAATATTATTTACATGGCGTTTCCATGAAGATACTCGTTTATTCCAAAGTGGACCAACTATTGTAAAACTATGTCCCCATTCCAAACAAGCATATACATTACCAACATCATTACTTTTACAATTTTCTCTTTTTTTAGAACAAACCGCACATACCTCAAGGTTGATCGCAAGTGTATCGCTACTTGAAACTCTCCATAGATCACCAAAATGAGGGGTATCAATCATGGTAGATGGTCCTAATAACGGATCACGCAGAGTTCCTATATTGTCATCTGTTACATAATAAGGTTGAATCGGTGTAGATTGTTTTGTTGTTACCGGTGTGAGAGATGTTGATTAAACGTCCGGATAAGTCGTATTTATTTTTCGTTGCAATTATTTCCTTGCCGGAATCGAAACGAGTTTGTTTGGTAAGTTGACCGAGATCATCATATTGAATGTTTACGCTTTTGAGCGAATTGTCATTTGTTGTTTGTGAAATATTTGATATACGGTTTTGAGAGTCAACTTCATACCTGTTAGTGTGATCAATTTTACCATCTATCTTTACGATCTTTTCTATATTGAAACCGTTAATATCGTTTACAAAATTAAGCTCTATCGGTTTTTCCAAGTCCGCAAGATTTTGATTTTGTTTAATTTCATTACCGAAAGTTCCATAAGCGAAAATGAATTTACTATTGCCGTCGTCGGTTGATGCGATTTTGCCGGAGTGATTATAAGTTGTCGTGAATTTTTTGATTGGTTGTTTATTTTCGTGGAAAGATCGCCACGTGTCATGCCAAACTTCTGAAGTTGGGCGGTTTAGTTTGTCGTAAGTCCATGACGTTACGCGGTTGTTGCGGTCAAC
>JAITDV010000469.1 GCA_031282385.1 Planctomycetaceae bacterium
TGCTTTCCGATAGGTAAGCAGGCGAAGGTGAAGGAAATTTAAAGTGTGAACAGTTTAAAAACCGCCTTTAACTCCTCCGAGACCACCCCTAACCCCTCCGAAGGAGGGGAATAAGAAGACGCCTCCGAGAGAGGCGAATAATTCCCCTCCTTCGGAGGGGTCAGGGGTGGTCTCCTACAGGTTAACGAAAAGGTCTATTATTTGGCTGCCTGGACAATATAATTGATGGTAGCGGTAGTTGAACCGGAAATTATGGAGTTTTTTGTGTGGAGCGAGCTTGACAAAGTAATGCTTACGCAAGTTCTAAAATTAATTGTGAATAGTTGCGTTTACTTTATTGCAGCGTTTCCGATAGTCTCGTTTCTATCCTCATAACCCTTAAATTGTATTTCAAGGTTGCTTCGAATGAATAGTTACATTAAAAAAACTTTTTTGTATGATTTTGAGGAGTTGCAAAATCGCACAACCGAGGAATTATTTGTAGTGAAATTGTACGTGTAAATTATGTTAGGCGAGTTTAAATTTAATTTTATGTCGAAGATCGGGAATTAGTTAGTTGCGAAGTCGATATTTGTCAACATGTTAAAAAAATCTTTTAGATTTATTTTTGTTGGCGCGGAATTTGATCGATATTTTAAACTGTTCGCACTTTAAATTTGCTTTACCTTCGCTTGTTTACCTAGCGAAAAGCAAGGCTTTTATGCATTGGAGTCGCGCAATTTATAGTACGAACAGTATATTTGAGGCATACGTGTTGTTGCTTCGTTTTGCTTTTTTTGAAAAGGAGATTTGAAATGAAAAAGTTTAGTCAATTTTTGGTGTTTAGTTTATTGGTGTTTTATGCCTCTGTTTTTACGTTTTCTGATGAAACTCGTATTCAACTTTATGGGGTTCATCTTGTTGATCAGAGTGACGATGGGACAAATAATAATTTGTATTCTTTGTTTAACGATTATTTGCAATTAGAAGGCAGTGAGGCATATACAAGCAGTATCGACTTGTTCAACGAGCGTGGAGTTGATCCTACGACACAATGGATTACATCGGGTTCAAGCTTGCTTCAGGCGTTCAATATGTCTGCTTATAATCATCAACTAAATATTCTGACGTCAACAGGAGAAGAAATTTATAGAATGTATGATGGTGGACCGGATTATAATCCTGATAAAATTTATAGCTTGTCGGATGGTTTGAGTCTTGATTTTCAGTTGTTACCTTTTAGGGATAATTACGATTATTTATGGTCGTGGTATTCGGATGCGAATAAGAATGCTTCCGGCAGTGGACCACTTTATTATGAAAATGATCCGATAGATTGGGGTGATGATAATATTCACATGCTTGCGTTTGATATAACGGATATTTACAATGCGAAAAAAGGTACGTCATTTTCTTCAGTGTTTATGTTTGGTTGGGAGGATTTGCCTGAAGATCAATGGGGAATTTCTGAGAAAGCGGATTTTGACTATAACGATTCAGTTTTCATTTTGACAAATTTAACGCCAACAGTATCAACAACTCCTGAACCGGCAACTTTCTTAATTATTCTGATAGGCGGAGGACTCGTTTCCGCAAGATATTTACGCAGAAAAAAAAGATGAGCCGATGGAAATTATTTTGAATTTCAAAATATACTCATTGCAGTGAACTTATATAGGCAACTGAATAGTTACGAATTTTATTTTGGGAACTTCTAAACTGTTCACACTTTAAATTTCGTTTACCTCCGCCTGATTATCTATCGGAAAGCAGGCTTTTACGCTCTTGAGTCATGCAATTTATAGTACGCGCAGTATAAGATTACCTACCACCTTGTCATTTTGTAAAGATGGGATAAAATTCTACACTTTAGTAAAATTTAGCATCGGCGAATCGAGAACTGTTACATCCAAACGTATGAATCTGTTCAATGTTAAACGAGAGTATTTTTAGGAAATTGCGTTTAGATGTCGGATGATATTTTTATTTACGATATTTATGGCAGGAGTTGTGTTGTTTGTGTTGTAAGGGCGATTGTGGTCTTTACTTTTAGTTTATTGGCTTTAACGTAAGAGAAAATAGAGTATGCTACAGAATCTTTTTATTTTTATTATTTCGTTGGTTTCGATTTTTTTGATTTGCCTGATTTTGATTCAACGCGGTCGAGGCGGCGGACTTGCCGGTGCATTTGGCGGCATGGGTGGTCAGAGTGCATTTGGTGCAAAAGCCGGAGACGTTTTTACGCGGGCTACCGTTATAGTAGTTAGCGTTTGGTTCTGTCTTTGTATTCTTTCAATTTTGTTATTGAGCGAAAGACATCGCGGCGGATTGAGTGACAAGTTGGAAAACACCCCCGCAAAAACAACTCCAAGTACACCAACCACAACTCCAACCCAACAACCATCAAATACAAACGTTATAACCCCAACTCCGGCAGCTCCAACAACAACAACAGAATCACCGACACAACCTTGAAGTTTTTTTTGTAATTATTCGGTCGTGTGTGTTTTTAATCGGTAACTATTTAGTTGTGAGATAATTTTTGGATAATGAGAGTTCATAATTGTTACTGAATATTTGTGTTGAAAATTAAATGTAATTGGTATTGGTATAGGTTTGTTTTGAGGTGTGGTTTAAGGGTTTATCAAATAGTCGATTTCTCTGGAAAATTTTAGGTTTTTCTTGTGCGCAAGTTGTACGTAATCTGATTGGTACTATTGATTACAAGTGGGCGTATTATGATCCGATTGTGGATGCTTCTGTGGTGCGGCGAAAGTATATTTGTCTGTTTTGGCATGAGCATATTTTGAGTCCGCTTTTTTTGCGCCGTAATTGTGGTGCGACAATGTTGCTTAGTCAACATATTGATGCGGAAGTTGTTATAAGTATTGCCCGATATTTTGGCATGGATGCGGTACGAGGTTCGTCAACACGCGGCGGCGCTTCTGCAATAAAGCAAATGATGTCGTTGAAAAAGCATGATGTAATTGCAATTACGCCGGATGGTCCTAATGGTCCTTACAGAACGATGTCGGCGGGTGCGATTTATTTGGCGTCAAAATTACAATTGCCGATTGTTTTGTATGGATTTGGTTATGACAATGCGTGGCGATTTCGTAGTTGGGATAAATTTGTTTTGCCGTGTCCGTTTTCGCGCGGGCGTGTTATTACGTCGCCGCCGTTTATGGTGCCGTCTAACTTGAACAAGGTTTCTTTGGAATATTACAGAAACCGATTCGAGACAATGTTGACTCAATTGACAGACGAAGCCGAATCATGGGCAACATCAAACGACACAATATTAGGAGAATCTTTTGTAAATATAGGACCAAAATGTTCAATAACATATTACGGTGTTGCAAAAAAAGCGGCGGTAGAGGAATAAAATTTACGTACAGTCAAGACAAGACAAGTCAATCTTTCCCCAAAAAATCAACAAATAACAACATTCAAGGGAGAATCGTTTAATACGTTATCGAATTATGGAAACGATAAATAATATTACGGATTATGCTAGCAGCAAGTATGGAAATCGTATTCTTGCGAGGACGGTTGCGTTTCAGGTTTTGTATCAGAATGATTTTAATCCTGACTTGCGTAAAGATTTGATTGATGAATTTCTGGAGAATGAATTACCTGAACACGACGCAATTTATCAATTTGCGCGTAAATTAATTGACGGTGTAGGTGAAAATCTGGACGAGATTGATTCAAAGTTACGACGAGGGATACACAATTGGTCGTTAGAGCGGATGTCGGCAATTGATCGCAACATTTTACGTATGGCAACATACGAAATATTTTACATGGACACGCCGCCGTTGGTTGTGATCAATGAAGCAATAGAACTAGCAAAAAAATTCAGCGGTAAAGACTCCGCCTCATTTGTAAACGGCATACTTGATCAATTAGAAAAGAATGAAAAAAGAAAATAACTATTCAGTTGCGTGATGCAGGCAATCCGCGTCTGAATAGTTACTTTGTTTTTTCATCATTTGTATTCGGGTGAGATGATGTGTTTGTTAGATTTTCTTTTAGTCGCCAAAGTGAAGGGGTTAGTATTGCGTTTGCGCGGATTGTTATTAGTTTTGAGTTTTCGGTAAATTCTGTTTTTGCGTAGACAGCGGCGTTTGGGTTTATGTTTGCGGCGATTGATTTTAATTTTTTGAATTGATTTGAATTACCGGAAATTGCGTAGGTTTTACCGAGTTGATAAGCGGAGAAGACAAAAAACATGTCATAAACCGGTAATGATTTTTCTGTGTTTTCAATTGCGTTTGCGAGTTGTTGTTCTTGTTTTTTGAGATCGTCTGCACGGCAAATCGAACAACAAACTGCGTCTTGCCGAACTGCAAGTAAAATATTTATTCCGTTACTGTTCAGATTTTCTGTTACAAAAAAACCCAGAGCCGAATTTTTCAGCAAATCTGTCAATTTAACCGTTACTCTTGTCAACTTGAATCCGTGTAATTGTCTGTAATCTTTATGCACGTTGGCGGAATAAATATCGGGAAATTCTTTTGCCATATCTGCGAACATTGAATCAAATGCTTTTTGAAACCGTTCACCTTCTGTAATTTTAAATGCGCCGATAATTCCGTGTTCTGCTGACCATGTTGCGGCGAGATCGAATTTACCGCTGCGAATCGAACCGAGCAAACCCCAGTAATAACAAACGCCGATACGCCGCAACATAATTTCCAATTTACGGGTATTACTCAATTTTTCGCGTGCTTCTTTACCGATTCTTTTTTCTCCGTCAACATCATTGCCTCCGGCAAGCGGAAATTCAGGCAAATAAATTTCAATATTATCTGTTGTTTGATTACCGTTGTTTTCAATTGTGTTTGCAGGCGACTCAACATTCGTATCATTCTCGTTGCCCTTATTCAATTCTAAAAGAGATGCCAGACGATCTCGATGATCTATTTGTTTATTTTTTTGATTTGGTTCAATAGAAGCGTTGGGAGTGTCTGGTTTAATTTTGTTTTGTTCTTGTTTTTGTTTTTTTTGTGATTTCAATTCTTGTCGTTCTTCTGTTGTCAAGAGGTATTGCCCGATTGCTTCGTCGAGGATGATTTCGTATTGAGTGCGTTGTAGTTGTGTCATATTGAATGCGAGGTGAGATGCAAGAATTGCGTTTTCGGGCATGTAAAACGCATGAAACGGACTAGTGATATTATGCCGCTGTTGTAATAATTTTGCTTGTTCGGTGTTTGGGCGGGCAATTTCAAATTCGCGAATCACGTAATCATTTTTATTTTCATCGTATGAAAAAGTATATTCTAAAAATTCCGCCTGTTCTGCCAAAGAACGAATATGTCCGATGGAGAGTCGAGCGGTTGCTTTTTCAATTACTGTTTCGGCTTTGGATAACGCGTCAACTTCCGCTAATGACAACGCCGCACGAGTTGTGAGTTGCGGGACATTTTTCAAGTCGAATCGTGCTATTAGGAGATTATTGTTTGCGTTTAATTTAGGCAACAATTGAGATGGATTATCGGGCAAGGAGTCGAGTTGAAATTCTGTTGCAATAAATATCCAACCGTTGCGTTGTTGAACATAGAGCCGTCCAAGAGGCCATTTGATAGTATTTTGTTTTATTACGTAACGTCCGTTGTCCAATTTTTCGACATAGTTGTTTTCTAATTTTTGAATTATTTTGCTGTCGGGATTTAACGGCATAAAAACCAACGGATAATATAGTATGCCGTCGGTTTGCAAAATTAAACCGAAAGGTTGTTTGGAATCGAAATGTTCACTGATGAATTGTTCGTACAAATTCAATAATCTTTCAAACATTACCGGACGTTCATTGTTACCGTGTTCTTTACGAATTTGTTCTGTAACAATCTGTATTGTTCGTTTGTAGTCTTCAAAACTTGCAATCGAAACAACGATAACAGGTTTTAATTCTTTTCCGTTGTTGGCGATCAAATTTATTGTTCGTATAGCGCGTTCGAGCAAGCGTTTGTCATCAATTTCGCCGGTTGCGCGGTTAGGTGCAGCTTGTTCGTTTTCCTGTTGTCCAACTCGATAAGGTTTCCGTGTATCTGATTCCAATATCCGGCGAATCAATTTGCGAATCGGTTGCGCATCCGCTGTACCAATTTGGACGAAAATAATTAACATTACAAAAATTATAGAGATTATTTTTTTCATTTTTATTTTTGACTAAACTCTTGTCAAAGTTCAGCTTGAATATTTTTGTATTATTTAAGGGAATTTAATATTCGCGTGAAATGATAATTGAATTTTTTGTTCGGGAGAGATGACATGTTGGCAGAAAGTAATTTGACTGATCGTAAATCATCTTACAAAAGCATTGTTGACGTGAAACAGATATTGCGTGCGAAAATGTTACTCATATACGAAAAATTGTCAATCCCTTTGCAAAAAAATTTTTGTACAAGATTGCAAAAAGATTTTGACTAGTTAGCTCCTTGTTGACTCGTGTCAAATATGATTATAAACTATTCAGTAATTATTCAGTAGCGTGCGTTTTAAACTGTTCACATTTTAAATTCCCTTTACCTTTGCCTGTTGACCTATCGGAAAATAGGCTTTTACGCTTTTGAGTTACGCAATTTACAGTACGAGCGGTTTACTTTGGTAATCAAGAAAATTTTTTGAAATTTTATAGCGATGAAAAAATTTTTATTTGAACCTATTTGTAGTATTTTTGTTCCGATAATGATGATTGTCGGTGTTGTGTCTGTATTCGCGCAGTCGAATATTAATGTAAATGATTCTCTTATAAACAAGGAACTTGTTCCGATTTGGATTTCTCACTTTTCGCAAGCCGATTCTGTATTGCCGTATGTTGATCCTGAACTTTTGAGTGGTGAATTTAAGCGATTTAGGAAAAATTCTGATTTAACTGAATCAAATTTCGATTCCGCTATAAAACCAACAAACAATTATACAGGCAATTCCACAATCAATGACGAAGTACAATTTGGAAACGAATTGCGCAAAATACTTGCCCAAAAGCCGGAAATTCCGCCGGAAAAAATCCCAACTCTAAACCGAACCGAAATCAACCATGCTTCAAATTATCGTAACAATAAATCCGCAATATCAAATGACACACCGCAAGAAATTGTTCGTGCGCAATCTGTAGAAGATCCGCTTGTAACCCGACCTGAACCGCCGCAAGGTCGTTCGCCGGATTTATCCTCAATTCCGACCGCATTACTTACTGATCCTAACACTGATCCTAAAACGGTAAACCCCAATATAAACACTACGTCGCCATATCACATTCACAATTCAAATTCAAACGAAACTATCAATCCCGACAACAAACAAAAAAATGAAACAAAAAATCAACACCCAAAAAATCAACCTTTGCTTGAAAGAAATGATCTTGCTTCTGTAGTCAACGGTTGGTTACTTGTTGCGACAATTGTTTCTGTTGCCACATTAGTTTATGTTGCAATAATTGCGGTTGATTATCATCAACGTTGGATGCAAACTCTTACCGCTCAAAATGACCGTTACTTTGTAGCAGAAGACTCTGCCTACAACGGATTGACCGACATGTATGACGCACCTGAAAAAAACCGTTTCGGAACAGATTTTTTTACATATCCTGCAATATGAATTGATTCTGAAATTCAGTTTAATTTAATTTGATCTGTTCACACGTTAAATTTCTTTCACCTTAATTTATCAAACGAAAAATAAAAAATGGAAACCGGTGATATTCTTTTACATCGCGGCTTGCTCAATGAATCGCAGCTTGATGAGTTGAGGGCAATTCAACGCGAAAGTATGCGAAACGGTCAACGTAACGCTTTGAGACTCGATCAAATTGCAGTACAAAAAGGCTTTCTCAATGAAGAAACTGTATTGCAGCATCTTGGTGAAGAACTTGGTATCGGCTATGTTGATTTGCCTGAATTTCCCGTCAATCTGACATTGCTGCGAACATTTCCAACACGATTCATTCACCGTGAACGAATTTTTCCAATCAGCCAGTATGAAGATAAATTGGTTGTTGCAACCAGCGATCCTCTTAATCTTTATCCACTTGATGAAGTTGCATCAATTACCGGCAAGCAAATTCAACCGATGCTTGCACCGTTGTCGGAAATAGAAAAGTTGATCAAAAATAATCTTGGAGTTGGCAGTGAAACAATTGACGGTTTGATGGCGCAACAGGTAGATGAAAAAAAAGACGGAATCGAACTCGTCGGCGATATTGAATTAGACGGAAGTGAACTTTCAGAAATGGCTCAAGAGCCGTCGGTGATTCGGCTCGTCAATGAAATTTTACTCGAAGCAATAGAATCACGTGCAAGCGATATTCATATTGAGACGGAATCGGATGGGTTATCGATTCGGTATAGAATTGACGGTGTTTTGCACGTACAAAATTTTCCGTCCGAAATAAACCGCTTCCAAGCCGCAATCATTAGCCGTTTGAAAATTATGTCAAAATTGAATATTGCCGAACGGCGTCTGCCGCAAGATGGGCGTATTCAATTAAAATTCTCCGGTCGTGAAATCGATGTACGCGTTTCAGTTATTCCAATGATTCACGGTGAAGGAATTGTTATGCGTTTGCTTGACAAAGGCGCAATGGAATTTTCGTTGCGCGGACTTGGGATGAATTCGACGATTTATGAAAAGTTTTCTGAATTGATTAGGTTGCCACATGGTATTATTCTTGTTACAGGTCCAACTGGAAGTGGGAAAACTACTACTCTTTACAGCGCGTTGACCGAGATAAAAGACGCCGCAACAAAAATAATTACAACAGAAGACCCGGTCGAATACAGATTGAACGGAATTAGCCAAATTCAAGTACATACGAAAATCGGATTAACCTTTGCAGCGTCGTTGCGCAGTATTTTACGGCACGATCCAGATATTGTTCTTGTTGGTGAAATTCGTGATCTTGAGACGGCGGAGAATGCTGTTCAAGCGGCGTTGACTGGGCATCTTGTATTTAGCACTTTGCATACAAACGATGCCGCCGGCGCATATACGCGTCTGATTGATATGGGCGTGGAACCGTTTTTGGTTTCGAGTTGTGTTGAGGCGGTGATGGCTCAAAGGCTTGTGCGTAATTTGTGTCCGCATTGCAAGGAATCTTATATTCCGGATCAAATGGAGTTACCGCCGGACTTCCCTTTTGAAATGTTACAACATGAATACGACGGCAAATTGTATCGACCTGTAGGTTGCCGCGCGTGCAGGCAAGTAGGTTACAAAGGACGCAGTGGAATTTATGAATTACTCGTTACTTCAAATCCAATCAGAGAAATCACTGGTCGAAACGCCACTGCTTGGGAAATAAAAAAATTAGCCATCAACGCTGGTATGAGAACTTTAAGAATGGACGGTTGGCAAAAAACGCTACGAGGAGAAACCGCTATAGAAGAAATAGTAAAAGTTACAAAACCCGACGAAATCGGAATAAAATAAGTGGTAAGTATTCTGTGGAATTAGTACTTTTTTATCGAACATATTCAAAAAATTCCACTGAATAAATACAAATTTTATACTCGCGACTGAATTGTTATTGTTACAAAAAAAAATATCATTTCATCCAAAATATTACATCCGAATGAAATGATACCAAAAATTTTGTATCAGTAACCAATACAAAAAAATTTTTCAATTGTACAAATTAACGAAACGAAAATTCATATCAATCTGAAATTGCAGAAACCGGACATTCGTTTATGCACGCGCCGCATTCCTGACAAGTTGAACTATCAATCTCTGCTTTGTTATTTGGTTCGGTAATTTTAATCGCTTCAAACGGACAATTTGAAACACACGAACCGCAAGCTGTGCATTCTTCTTGATTGACTTTTACAGACATTTGATTTGCTCCTTCAGGTTAGGGTTAAAAAAGTAGGGTTGACAAACTAATTGTGATAGTTTGTTACATCAAGTTAAATTGTATTTAAAAGTTTTGTAATCGGGATGATTGTCTTGAAAAAAGACGCAAAAACGGCTTATTTCAAGTTAGGGTAAACATCTCAAATTCCAATACTACTCAAGCACAAAATAACCGCACAACATACTACACAATAATCCACTCTTGACAATGGGGGCGTTGTAAGAATCGGAATTGGTTAAAAATATGACCGTTGTAAGCGGACACTGCGATAAGCTGTGTTTCCGTTTGCAATAAATAGACCTTTTCGATAACCTGTAGGAGACCACCATTGACCCCTCCGAAGGAGAGGAATTATTCGCATCTCTCGGAGGCGTCTTCTTGTTCCCCTCCGTTGGAGGGGTTAGGGGTGGTCTCGGAGGAGTTATAGGCGGTTTTTCGTTGTAGGTTTTTTGTTGCGTTGATGTATTTTTAGGTTAGAAAAAAAGTCTATTGAACTCAAAACGCCGGAGAGGATGTTTCGCCGAAGGGCTTTTACATTTCACAAACTTAACGAAAGGAAAAAACATGTCGAAAAAAATCAGAAAATCGGTTTTCGTGTTCATCATTG
>JAITDV010000356.1 GCA_031282385.1 Planctomycetaceae bacterium
AGGAGGCGAATAATTCCCCTCCTTCGGAGGGGTCAGGGGTGGTCTCCTACAGGTTAGCGAAAAGGTCTAATATCAAACAAAACACAAGGGTGCGTCGGGGTGAGAAATTTTGGCTACTAAGGGTAATTTGAAAAATAAGGGTTTGGAATATTATAGCCGTTCTGAAAACGATGTTGTCCCGCACACATTTGATTTATTGGGCTAATGTAACGGAATAGTTGCAGATTAAAAAACACGACTGAATAATTACTATTTTCCAGCACGGTAATTCCCATCAAAATAACAATTGTACCGTTCAATCCGGTAATCGATTTGAAATCAATATCAGGTTGTTTATTTTTTTGTAATCGTTATCGGGAATTTTCTTATTGGTAAATTCCGATAATTGTGGTTTTGTGATCGAAGGGTTTTGTTTTAGGAATACCTTGCTCAATAAAAGGATTCCAATCTTTGATTTTTACACTGTAAGAACCAGGGAATAACTCCGTTTCCAATTGATTTATGCCTACACTTGAACCGATTGATAAAGTTCCTTGTTGTTTATTGCGGAGGTTACTGTAAAAAGCAATTTCTGTATGAGAAGAAGCCGGATTTGACTTCTTGTTCAAAACTTTTTGTTCTCCGGGTTTAATATCTACTGCCTCAAAGAATTCACCAGTTGGCGAACACGCTACAATTGAATCTATCTTAACACCTAACCCATTTGTTGCCGTCGGTTTTTCTGCGTCCGACCAATTGAATGTTACTTGTAATTTTTGCTGTAGTTGATTTTTTCGTAACGAAAAATACGCCGGAACACGCGGCAAAATCCAACCTCCCATCAAAACCTGATTGCCCGACGAATTTGAACGCAACTCAAGCGAACTGGAAGTAGAATCCAAAAAAGGTAACAACTCAATATCAGACGAAAAATTAAGATTGCCCGGTGAAAACGTTGAATAATAACCAATAAAACCAAAAGTAGTTGCCGAACCGCGACGTTGATCCAAAACCGTACACGTCAACGAACTCGATTGACGTAACAAACCTTCACTCAAAAAACTCACCAAAAGCACTAAAAAACTCGCAATAAGCGATGTTGCCGGCACCGTCCAGATCAACCAAATCCTACGATTTATACTCCGAAGCACAAAAACATTGACAGGACCAATCAAAATTGCAAACACAATTATAAGCACCAAAATCAAACGTATATTCACACCATACTTTACCACTACCGGTAAATTACCATGCATTCGTGATATCGTTGAATCACGGCTGTTAAAAGCGTGACGATTTCCATTTTGAGCTAAATCTAATCTTTGTTTGTCAATTCCAGAGGAGAGATCAATTTGACTAATCATACTTGTAAAAAGTTGTGAGTCCTCCGCCACTTCCGCTCCCGTGCGACCAATCACAAATACCTTGCCGCAAACTACCGTTCTCTCCATTCCTCCACTTTCGGGTTGTTTGTTTGAGGTTGCTTGAATTTTAAAAGCAGATTCCCATTCTGCCGGTACCAACCAATCTTTGCCCAAAATTACAAGTATCCCACCTGCCTCAACATAACGCTTAATCGCACTCAAAACAATCGGTTTGTGCGTAATCAATCCAGCCCACTCAACCGCCGTCATAACTACACAATCAAACCGCGTATATGCAATCCACAAATCACTCCAATCTTCAACCGGCACATTAGAAATCATATATTGCAACGGAGGCGATACAGGTGCCGGCGGTTTGACGCTTGGCGGAGTTTTTGCCGCTTCGCCATCCGGCGGAGCTATTGAACGTCTTGCAAAAAAATCACGAATAGCTGTCGGAACTTGCTGACTAAAACAAACCATTGAACTAGACGATCCGTGTACAGAACGCGAATCGTTCATGTGATCGCCAGATAAATTAAACACCGGATTTTGAACCCAACCATCGATAGTAACTTGTGCTTGAATAGAACCGCCCCAAAATCGTATTGGAGGTTGAAATAGTCGAAGCGTAGTATGATTGCCAGCGGCAACCTCAATCGAATCCGTCGAAAACAACAACGACATTCCAGTAACATAACCTGCAGGTTCCAATGATATTTTTACTTTATGCGACACCGAATCGCGGTTCTGAACAAGAAACCTAAATTCAGAATAACCATGCAACGTACCTACGCCAGACGCGCCTGAACCAAACGGTTGTCTTTCTGTAATCGTTATTTTGTCGTAATCAAAAGCAAAAATATTGCTCGTTAAAAAAACACTAAACAAAAACGTTACAATAATTATTTTTCTCATGTTAAAATTTTCCTCCACGAAATTTTTAAACTGTTCACACTTTAAATTTCCTTTACCGCTGTCTGATTACCTACCGGAAAACAGGCTTCACGTTCTTGAGTCACACAATTTATAGTACGACCAGCATAAGTTATTCACACATCAGATTTGTTACAATTTCCGATATCTAACTCTCCAAACTGTCCACACTTTAACTTCATTTACAATCGCCTGTTTACCTATCGGAAATCAGGCTCATACGTTCTTGAATCATGTAACTTATAGTACGAGCAGTACACAACTAAATTTTTGCAAAATGATTTTCACCCTGTGAATATAAAGGCAAACGCCGTTTGCAAAAACTTAATCTAAAATGTCGCTCTCAAATTACCACATAAATTCACATTTGTAAATACCGACAGTATTGTTAAACTGTTCACATTAAATTTCGTTTACCTTCGCCGGCTTACCTATCGGAAAGCAGGCTTTGACGCTTTTGAGTCACACAATTTATTGTACGAACAGTGTGCAACATGATAATTATTTTTTGCAAGTTTTACAGATTTGCAAAGATTAGAATTCATCAAAAATTCTTGTTGGTGTTTGACAAGTTTAGACAATAAATTTATTTTATCCGCAAAATTGCACAAATTATTTAATTCGTATCTTTCGTTAAAAATTGTGGACAAAATGGTTTTTTTAGAAATTCCCGAAAGTTTTCTGTGATTTTTTTCTGTCAAGACAGAAATTGGTCTTGTGTTGTATTGCAAATCGAAATATAATGCCGCCCTGTGTTATTTAACTGAATTTTTGTAACACAAAATTGGTTGTATTGAACGTGATGAATTTGATTTTGTTTTGTGCAAGTTAGATTTGATTGCGTTTGATAGTTGTTTATTGAGTTGTTTTTAAACTGTTCATACTTTAAGTTTCGTTTGCCGTCGCCTGCTTACCTATCGGAAATCAAGCTCTTGGGTCATACAATTTATAGTAAAAACAGTATATTTTTGTCAAAGAAAATGAATAACAGATTCAATAATTTTTGTAACATTTATCAATCCACTAACAAAATTTTAATGGAGGATCAGAAAATGAAAAAGACAAATTTATCGTCGGATTTGGTTGTTGCCGAACTTAGCGTCAAAGTTGATGTTAATGCAAATGTTAAAATAGGCAGGGGGGGGGGGGTACATAAATATCAAGATTGCCCAAATTATCGTTACGATAATTCTTCGTGGGGTTCTCCCAACCCTTTTTCTATTTTATTTGGTTTTACTCTTGTTGAGCTTTTGGTTGTAATTGCGATTATTGGAATATTGATTGCGTTACTTTTGCCTGCTGTTCAAGCCGCCCGCGAAGCCGCAAGACGAATGCAATGTTCCAACAACATGAAACAATGGGCAATGTCGCTCCACAACTTTCATGACGTAAACAATCGATTACCATTACAACGTAACAAACGTCATTCGCAAAATTCAAAGGATCAATGGAGTGCGAATTATGTACTACTTCCATATATTGAGCAAAGCGGACTTTTTGAAAACATTAACTCGAACACATCTGATATTGGTCCCTGGCAACTTGCCACAACAATACCAACACCAAAAATATTCCTTTGTCCTTCAGATATTGCCTCTAGTCGAAATTCCGGCGCCAACAATTATGTGCGGCAGCCTGGCAATCTTGTAATATGTCTTGCCGACGGAGTCAACACGCTCATGAATAATAGCCAAATCGGTGGAAAAGATGGAGATCTTTCAGGACGATTATTGTTCTACTGGAATGTTGAAAAAACATTTGATTTTTGTACAGATGGTTTGAGCAATACAATTGTAATTAGCGAGAGTATTGTTTCCGAATCCATCGGTTCACGAATAATCAAAGGAGGCGTTGCTACAACAACTACTCTCGATAAAGGCAATTGGGTATGGTCTCCGAACATTTGCAAAAATTTGGGAGGCAGTAATGGTACTCTTACGGGAACAGTTTCTACTGTGAATTGGCGTTGCGGACGAATGTTGGATGGACGTGTTGTTTATACACACTTCCACACAATTCTACCGCCGAATGCTCCGAATTGTACCTATAATTCCAATGAAGATGCACACGGTTTTTATACGGCGCAGAGTAATCATACAGGCGGAGTCAATATTGGTCGGCTTGATGGTTCTGTTTCCTTTGTTGGGAATAATGTGGACACAGGCGGTTTACCAGACGCTAAACAAGGCAAAGCTCTTATCGGTCAGAGTCCTTACGGAGTATGGGGAGCAATGGGAACTCCAAACGGAGGAGAAAGTAAATCTTTGTGAACTGTTTTTAAACTGTTCACATTAAATTTCGTTTACCTTCGCCTGCTTACCTCTCGGAAAGCAGGCTTTGACGCTTTTGAGTCACACAATTTATTGTACGAACAGTATATTTTGTTTTCGGGGACACGTGCAAGTTTAAATCTTGTTAAGCATATTGTGTTGCCGAATTCTAAAGTACATTCAGTTTAGAGATTCTCAAGAAACAATAACGTTTCCTTTTCATGACAATTCTTGAATAGGAATTATTTCAACCTTAACTAGTAACTATTCAACTGAAACGTTACTAACTATAACTATAACATTATGCGAAATTTTTTATTTATTGTTACATTAATTATTGGCGGTTGTTCTGCTGGCGATAAACCGGCGGACTTGCCCAAACTTTATCCTTGCGAGGTTACTGTTATGCAGGATAATTTACCACTTGCTGAAGCAGCAGTCGAATTTATACCGGTTAATTCGGCTAATGCAAAATATCGGGCAGGATCAGTTACCGATAAAAACGGAAACGTGTCAATGACAACTTATGGTTTTCAAGGTGTGCCAATTGGCAAGTATAAAGTTGTCATTTCAAAAGATGTACTTGATGATTTGGAGTACGCTGACAATCATTCAACTGGGCAAAAAGAAATAGTCCGTTTCAAAAAATATCAAACGGTTGATCCGAAATATTCATCGGCAGAAACAACTCCGCACGAAATTGAAATCACCGGCAAAGAAAAAAAACAACAGTATATTTTCGACACCGGCAAAACAATCAAAATATTAATACCATGAAGAGTTTTGTAAAGATGTAATGTCGGTAAAGTTAATTAAACTGTTCACAGTTTAAATTTCCTTTGCCGCCTGTTTACTTATCGGAAAACAGGCTTTTACGCTCTTGCGCCGCGCAATTTATAGTACGAACAGCATATCAACAACTGATTGTTACGCATTGCCTATTGCGGGGCGGAGGAAATTTCATTATAGCAGCCGCCCGAATGAGTAAAAATTAATATAGACAACTTCTAAAAACTTATTTTTGACGGAATGATCGAAATTTTAAGGATAGACAAGTTTAGACAATAAATTTATTTTATCCACGAAGTTGCACAAATTATTTAATTCGTGAGCTTTCGTGAAAATTCGTGGACAAAATGAGTTTTTAGAAGTTCCATAAGGGAAATTGGATAAATAAGGGTTGTTTATTTTGGAGTGCTGCTTTTTTGTCTGATTCGTTCTTATTCCTTGATTGTGTCATATTATTGCATCAAATATTATTTTTCTAAAAATGATATGCTGTAAAAATAAGGGTTTTATAAATACCGTTTCAATAATTTCCGCATCTTTGGGGTTCAAAATATATGCCGAAATCGAGTAAGATTTAATCATCTGCTCTTTTAATAAAAGTTGTTATGTATTTTGCAAAAGTCCAGTTATCAAAGTATAAGGTATATAGAGTCATTTGGAAAAGATGTTAGACCTTTTCTCTAACTTGTAGGAAAACCGCCCTTGACTCCTCCGAGACCACCCCTGACCCCTCCAAAGGAGGGGAATATTCGCCTCCGAAGGAGGCGTATTCTTATTCCCCTCCTTTGGAGGGGCTAGGG
>JAITDV010000363.1 GCA_031282385.1 Planctomycetaceae bacterium
ATTTCATACATTTCCGTGTATTCCGTTGTTCCGTATGTTCCGTATTTAAAAAAATATTCAAGCTTTTATGGAAAATGCGGAAGCGAATGTATTATTCAACGACAGATGATAAATTTGAAAGAATATTACAATGAAAAATGATACACTTATACGTATTGAAGGCATGAAGGCGTTATCGTCGCAATTGGATATTGTGGAGGTAGAACGTTTTATAACTCTTCTTTTAAGAGAGCCTTTCGATTATACTGAATGGCAAAAAAATTTATACAACGATAAAACTGTTGACGAGATTGGACAGGATGCAATGCAATATTGGAATAAAACACATGTGATAAGAAAATGACACGTATTTATCTTGACAATTGTTGTTACAATAGACCGTATGATGATCAAACGCAAATTAAAGTTGCGGCTGAAACGAAGGCAAAATTACGTATTCAGCGACTTGTCATGGATAGAAAGTTAGAATTAGCAGTATCATTTATTTAACGTTATGAAAATAATAAAAACCCTAATTTATCAAATCGCAATTCAATCGATGAATTTTTTAACTATGCTGTTGAATACATTGATAATGAACAAAGCGGAAACATAAAACAACGAACTTTTGAAATATTGCAACATGGTATCAAAGTGAAAGACGCATTACATCTTGCATGTGCGATTGAAGCACAATGCGGTTATTTTATAACGACAGATAGTGATTTCCAGAAATATAGTTCTGTTGATATTGTTATTTGTAATCCGATCAATTTTTTAAGAATTTTGGAGTAAAAAGATGCGTAATACAGAAATAATAATGAAAGAAGGAATTGAATGTCTCTTAAATAATCTGGGAATTATTGAAACGGAAATATTTATTTCCAACATACTGAAAGAACGTTTCGATTATACTGAATGGCAAAAAGAATATTTTAAAGATGTTCAGTTAGATGATTTCCTGGAGCAAGCTGCACAATACGATAAAGAACATCCATTTATAAAAAAGGCACAATCTATTGGAGATTACACGAAAGAAAATATCAACAACCAAATTTAACTATTGAAGAAATTGATTTCATATTAAAAAAGATAGAATAATTTTAAACATGGAATACACCGAACACATGGAAATTCATTTCATACATTTCCGCGTATTCCGTTGTTCCGTATCCAAAAAATTATTTAACATGGATAATTTAATTATTGGAATAAGGTAAACACGATGTCCTACGATATTTTATCTGGAAACAATATTGATCTCTTGAAGGGAATCAATCGGAAAATTGATTTTACGTTTCTTGATCCGCCGTTTAATCAGCAGAAAGATTATGCGTTACATGACGACAATATGCCGGAACAAGAATATTGGGCAATGATGAAAGTTGTTTGCCGATCTATTTATGGTATTACGAATGACGGCGGATGTATTTATTTTATGCAGCGTGAAAAAAATACAGAATTCGTTTTGCAGACATTGCGTGAAACCGGTTGGAATTTTCAGAATCTTATTATCTGGAAAAAACGGACTTCTGCTGTTCCGGTGAAAGGAAAATACGGTAAACAATATCAGATCATTACGTATGCAACAAAAGGTGAACGAGCAAAAACGTTTCACCGTTTACGAATTGATCCTGAATTGCCGGTCAATTATAAATACCAACGCGACAACGGCGTTTTTGTAACTGACGTGTGGGAGGATATTCGGGAATTGACGAGCGGTTATTTTGCCGGCGATGAGGCGTTGCGAACCGACAACGGTGAACGTTTTCATAAACAACAATCTCCGTTAGCGTTACTTTTGCGAATGATTTTAACGTCAACTAATGTCGGCGATACTGTATTTGATCCATTTGCCGGAACAGGAACAACAGCAGTTGTTGCCCAGCAAACGCAGCGTCATTCGATTGCAATTGAAATTGATCCGAATAATGTGGAATGTATCGAAAATCGCCTTAAACACATTCGCGATGCCGACAATATACAAAAATATTACAAAGATTACACCTGCACCGAAAATTTACCCAAAATCTGGGGCAATGAATTTGAAATTGCGCAGAAACAAAAACAGAAACAAGAACCCACACCCCTTTTTAATGCAATAAATTAATGTACTCCATTTATCATTTTTTCAAGTATTTAGCTGAAAACAAAAAATATTTTGTGTCAAAAAAAACTCTCAATGAATTTCCGTTTGACGAAAAGATGATTTCATGCCAAAATCGCGGAGTATTCCCTGATTTAGCAATAAGACTCAATGTAGATAAAAATATTTTTTCAGGCGGTGAGCTAATCGAGTTAAAAGATAGTAAAAGTTACAATGTTTCTTCGTTCAATTCTACGATTCCAACAGGAAAAAAAGAAATAGCAAAAGTAATCAAAGGTGAAAATAGTATTGTCAAAAAACAAATGGAGAAAGTTGGTGATGTTATTGATTCTTTGCCTGTTCGCGATGTTTATTATTTAGTGCGCGGAATCCACAAAAAAAATATTAAAGTTGTTTTAATTCACGGCAGTTTTTTTGAAACGGTAAAGTCTGCCGATCTTATCAGTCAATCGTTTGGAAAAGTCTTAAATGAATGTTTGCAGGAAAAAGAATTGGACATTGGGAAAAACATCAAGGATTTGTTGGTTGATATTTTTTCTGAACAAGAAAGTTTCAGTAAGGTTCGTAATGTTGATAAAGCGTCGGTAAAACTGCGTTTTCGGATAATGACTGAAGTTCGAGCAGAGGGAAATATTTTGAATCCAAAGAAATATCCTGAAATTCCAGACAACACAATAAACTTAATCATTCCATGCCATAATAAACAAGACGAAGAATTAACGATTAAACGTTTCTCAACTGTTTGTGATATTTCACAATTCAAGCAACTAAAAATCAAACACCATTTGAACGGTTATTTTATAGTATTCCAGCAAAACTTAAAAATAACGAAACAATAATCCGGTCACAATTATGATGATTATCAAATGGATACACTCACCACTTTGAAATTCGTTTTTTGAGATAACTGAACACACGGAAATTTATTTCATACATTTCTGTGTATTCCGTTGTTCAGTATTTAAAAATTATTTAACAATTTGATTCGTTTTTTTGAGATAACAGAACAAACGAAAATTTTATTTTGCGTTCTCAAAAAAAATAAAATTACAGTTACCCAATCCTTAAATTTGAAAGGAAATTTGTTATGAAAGTTACGATTTATATTTTATTGACGTTGATTATTTCGGTTTTAACGTTTCAGGTTGGCTATTCGGAAACGAAAATAATTGCTCCGAAGGTTAATCATCGG
>JAITDV010000392.1 GCA_031282385.1 Planctomycetaceae bacterium
GTTCGTTTGAGCATCTGAATGGGGACTCCTTGTCAATTAATTTTGATAATAGACCTTTTCGCTAACCTGTAGGAAACCACCCCTGACCCCTCCGAAGGAGGGGAATATTCGCCTCCGAATGAGGCGTCTCCTTATTCGCATCACTCGGATGTTTCTTCTTATTCGCCTCACTCGGAGGCGTATCTTATTCCCCTCCTTCGGAGGGGTTAGGGGTGGTCTCGGAGGAGTTAAAGGCGGTTTTTCGTTGTAGGTTTTTCGTTGCGTTGATGTATTTTTAGGTTAGAGAAAAGGTCTAATATTTGCAAGGTTTTAAGGAAAATCTCGGATAAAACGATAACTACATTGCAAATTATAACTCTAAATTGCAACCTCTTAAGACCTGAAGTGATAGATACAAATGATTTTTTAATGGACGACTAAATAGTATTTTTTAATATTTATTTAAACTGTTCGCACTTTAGATTTCGTTTACCTTCGCCTGCTTACCTATCGGAAAGCAGGCTTCTACACTCTTGAGTCACACAATTCATAGTACGAACGTTACTCGTGTTACTTGGTTTGTTAGATTTCTGAATCGGATAAAATCATTAAGTGTTCAGGCGGAAGACAGAGGTGTTGGGTGATTGTAAATTCTTGTTGAGGGAATATGGGGGCTTGAGAACCGGAAATGAAACGGATAAGTGGAACTTTTGTTGCGCTTATTTTTTCAGACTCGTTATTTTTGGTTACGCTATTGTTCATTGCAACTGTTAAAATTTCTTTTATTCTAAACGGCTCACTTTGATTTCTCACAACATTGAACTCAAAACAATTCACACTTTCCATCGGTAACGTTTCACGAATATGATGCGCACGAATCCCAATAAAAAATTTTCCCGCCGGTAACACCTCTTTCGTTTTTAACCTTAATCCCCAATCAGGAACTTCCGCTAAACACTCGCCAACCGCTTTCGCAATTGCAATATTTTTTACACCCGTTAGTCTTGCTGCCGCCAAAGTTATCGGATTATGGAATAAATCAGCAGTTGTTCCGAACCCTGCAATCTTTCCATTTTGCAATATTAACATCCGTTCACAAATCCGATACACCTCATCTCTATCATGCGACACAAATAACACCGTACCTCCAAATAACTCCAACTCTTCAATCAACTCCGACTCAACCGTAACACGCAAAAAACTATCAAGCGCAGATAACGGCTCATCCAACATAATCACATCAGGCAACGAAATAAATATCCGCGCCATTGCAACACGTTGTTGTTGACCGCCGCTCAATTGAGATGGCTTTTGATCCGCAAATTGTACAAGCCGAAATTTGTCCATCATCTCATCAACTCTACACCGCCGTTCCTCTCGCGGCATTCGTCCCGCCACAATTGCTAAATTATCACGAACCGTCATTGTCGGGAAAAGTGCGTATTGTTGAAACAAAAGACCTGTTCGGCGTAATTGAGGCGGTAAATTTATTCGGCGTTTTGAATCAAATACTACTCGACCGCTAATTACTATTCGTCCTGAATCAGGTTGCATAACACCGGCAATACAACGTAACGTAATACTCTTGCCGCAACCAGACGCCCCTAAAACTCCAAGCCGTTCCTCGCCCGCCTTAAAAGAAACTTCAAGCGTAAAATTCCGAAACCGCTTAACTATATCAACCTCAACACTCACGTGCGCTTGCCCCCAAATAAATTAAGCGGAAGAATAATAAAAAAAGAAATTACTACTAACAACAAAACCCAAATCATCGCAACACGCATTTCATTGCCCTCAACCGCACTCCAAATTGCGACCGGAATTGTTTGTGTTCGTTGTGGAATATTGCCGGCAATCATTAACGTTGCGCCGAATTCTCCCAACGCACGAGCAAATCCAAGAACTACTCCCGCCACACAACTTGGTGCCGAAAGCGGTAACAAAATCCGAAAAAATATCGTAAATTCAGAAAGCCCCAACGTCCGCGCAGCATCAATTACCGAAATATCAACTTGTTCAAAAGACGCTCGAACTGTACGATAAATCAATGGGAATGCTACTACTGTTGCTGCAATAACTGTTGCCTCCCAAGAAAACACAACACGTAGCCCAAACCAACGCAAAACTCGCCCCACAGGACTACTCCAACCAAAAATCAATAACAAACAAAAACCAACAACTGTTGGAGGCAACACCAACGGTAACGTCAAAATAACATCTATCACCCCACGAATCCGAAAACTCAAACCACTGACAAATCGCGCCAAAAATATACCAAGAAAAAACGCTAACAACGTCGCACAAAACGACGTCTTCAACGAAATAAAAAGCGGAGACCAGTCCATAAAATTAAAATAACAATAAATGAATTTCTGTAACTATTCAGCCATGTGTGTTTTCCCTAGCAAATATTCTGTTCCACAAGCCCAATAACTCAGCATTTGTAGGGCATTGTCTGCTACTAATGAAAATTGGTTGTTTACTCGAGAACGCTGCGTTTTTGTTTGCTTCGTTCCTATTTCCTAAATCTTTTTTACTAAACAATTGAATCCCGCAACTTAATAGTTACCTCAAATATAAAAAATTACTCTTAAACTAATTTTTGGTTTCTTCTGCCATCGTGTAGCCGAAGTTTTCGAATATTTTTATTGCGTTGGGAGTTGTTAGGAAATTTAGGAATGCTTTGCCGCCTTCGGGATTGTTGCCTGTAGCAATTACAGCGACAGGAAAAATTACAGGCGAATGACTTCCCGCCGGTGCTTCCGCAATTACCTTAACTTTATCCGGCATCAACAAAGCATCCGTGTAATAAACTACACCCGCATCGACTTCACCTTGAGCCACATAAGTCAACACCGCTCTCACATTCTGTGCAAAAACCGATTTCGGCAACACCTTGTCCGCAATTTTCAACGACTCAAAAACCTCTACCGCATACTTGCCCGCAGGAACAACATTCGGATCACCAATTGCAATTCCCTTGTCTTTCAATTTGTCCGTTCCAAGACAATTAAAACAATTAATTACACTTTTACCGAATTTCGGCGCAATCAAAACAATTTTATTTTGTACCAAATTTATTCGCGTGTTCTTGATAATAAGGTTTTGCTTGGCAACTAAATTCATCTTGTCCTGATTCGCCGAAATAAATACATCAACCGGAGCTCCATTGACGATCTGCTCTTGCAATTTCCCCGACGCTTCATAATTTGCTACAATCTTAATATCGGGCGCAACTTTCTTATACAACATAATCTGAGCATTCAGGCAATCCTTCAGTCCAGCTCCCGCCGCAAGATTAACTTCAACCGGTTTCGCCGCTTGAATTGTAGTAGAAAAAAATAAACACAAAATAAACACACACAAACAATGAATATTTTCAACAGGAAATATTCCCAAAACCTTGACAAAATTTCGCATTTTTAACCTCATTTTTTTGATTTTTTGATCCAAAAAATCTGTAATCAATTTCACCGTCTTAAATTTAACTACAATTAAAATACCAAAACTAAAAAATTTTGATATAAAAAAATAACAGATTGATTATCAATAATTTACAGATAACAAAATACAAAATCAATTTTCCATTATACCCACATTTTTGTAACAATTTATCAAGTAAAAGAGTTAATCTTACATTTACGTCTTCGCCAGTATTTTTGCAAGATTAAAAGTAACTACAGACAACGTTCCCCCCAATGCGCCCTTATTCCCTCATTCTTTCGACAGTGAATTTAAGACAATATCAAACAAACATAAGAGCATAAGGACGCTTCGAGGATGGAGGGAATTTTCGGCTACTAAGGGTAATTCGACAAATGACAACTCTAAAAACCTATTTTTGACAGAATTATCAAAATTTTCAGGATAGACAGATTTAGACAATAAATTTATTTTATCCACGAATTTGCACAAATTATTTAATTCGCGATCTTTTCGTGAAAATTCATGGACAAAATGAGTTTTTAGAAGTTACTTCTTAATTATTATTTTTTTGTTTCGTATAATTTTTGTTTCATATATTTGTCGTATTTTCCGTCCGCAATTACCTCTTTCACTGCTTCCAGATATCCGAAACCGTTGAGCATGTCGGGCAAAAGATAACTGCCTTCAATCCATTCGTTCCAGGCGTTGATTACTAAAATTTTCGGCTGTTCGGGATGGCTGTCGGCGTATTCTTTGGCTTTCTGCAACAACATGGCAAAACCTTGCGGAGTAACATTGCGATGCACAATATCACGCATTTCCTTTTTCGGAAAACGCGGCGAGTCGTCCCAGCCGACAGAGACGCAAGGGAAAAACGGAATGTCCAAAACAGCGTCCATCCGTTCACGTATCTTGATGGAATTTTTGCCATAGACAAGGTAATCTTCATTGTTTCCGCCCATATTGTAAAAGGTCATACTGTCGAATCCCAGTGATCTCATTTGTTCTGCAAAATGTTTTTCCGGTACATCCCTGCCGATACCGGGATTCCACTGGAGATGCAGTCCCGGAAAACCGGCTTTTTTCACTTCGTCCCGGAAATAATCCAACGCCTTGCGGGTTTCTTCAACGCTTCCGCCAAAACTCTCCAGCAATTTGCTTACGGCGAAAATGGAAAATACAGGTTTCCCGTCAATCTTGAAATAGTTTGGTTGTTTGAAATACTGCTTGATAACACGGTCAACAATGATTTTATAATTTTCCCAATCGACGACGGCTTTCCACAAAAGCGATTTATCATTCCCATACTTGTGGACATTGATAAGTCCCCAAGGCATGTCATGATTTGCCCACATGAGATAAAATTGCATTTTTTCATTGTTTTGGGCTTTGAGAAAACCGTTGTTGAGGGAGTTTTCCAAAAACGGACTGCCTTCATACCAATACCAGTCGAAAATAAAAACATTAACGCCATGATCGGTTGCGGCGTCAATCCATTTTTCCATGACTTTCGGGTCGTCGTCCATTTCGTAACCCCACAAAGGTTGTCTGGGCTGGTAATGTCCATCGAAACGCGGATTTCCTTTCCGAATCACTTCCCATTCACCTGTTCCGTCTTGCCATATTTTCCGGCTTGTTTCTTCGTCATGGCACGAAGGCCAGATGTACGCCGCCACATAATATTCCGGCGTTTTTTGTTG
>JAITDV010000438.1 GCA_031282385.1 Planctomycetaceae bacterium
TATTTCTTGAATGCTTGACTATTTTATGCAATATCTGCATTTGCACATTCTAAAGACCATTATTAACACCATTTCGTTCATAAACACCTAAAAACACCTAATCCGGTAGATTCAGGAAAACCAAATGAATCCGCCTTCGTCTATTTTTCCTTTTATTGCCGTGTGATACCAACCGTTTTTTAAAGTTTTTTCGGTGGTTTCCTGTGAATTGTTGTACATTTTCATTACTATTGGTGATTTTACAATTATTGTTCCGATTTCGTTTGGTTTTGCGTCTTCTCCGGTTTCAGGATTTATTACCTTTATTGCAACTCGCGCAATCGGTCGCCCAACAGAACCTTCCTTGCAATAGATATGAAAACTATCTATTTTACGACAATCCGGCACATTTAACGTTGCAAATAATACTAACTCCGCCGCAAAAAATCCTGTTACCGGACGCACTCCGAATTTGCTCTCCCATTTGTCCAAAATATTTCCCGTAACTTCACCAACTCCATTATTCGTAACTCCACAAATCACCGTTTTCAACCGTGAAAAATCAACCCCAAACTCATCCGCTTTCACCGTTGAAACAAAACCGCTAAGCGTCTCAATTTCTGCCGCCCAAAATGTAACTTCGTTCAATAACAACCGATTTTTTACATTAAAAATTTTCTTACAACTCAATTCGCGCTCCTTAATTGTTGTCGGCAATTTGCCTGCTTGATCATTTTTCTGATTGTCGGACAATCCAAATGGATTTTTTGAAACGGAAATTAAATCGTCAACCTCACGTAATAAACATGCTCCGCCTGAAAAAAATGTTGCCCAAAATGAACCGGCATAACCAATCGAACGCGAAAATGGAACCGAACCTAAAATAACGTCATTCTTGTCTAACCGTATTGCGTCAACAAAACCTCGCACTGCCTCCGTCAAATTGCTATTTGTCAACACTGCGCCGTTTGGCGTATTGTCCTTGTTGGTTTCCTTGCCGTAAAATATCGTTACGATATCTTCATAACATTGCCTTCCAGATATGCCCAACATCAACTCCAGAATTTTTTGCGGACAAATTATTGCGCCTAATTTTGCCGACAACTCACTGAAAAATGTTGATTTGTCAAATATGTCCTCAACAAAAATTATCTCTGCGTTAATTTGACCATTTACACTTGTGAAAAGATTCTCAAATTCGCGGCTCATAAAAACGTGTTTAATTTTTGCATTGCTAATAATTTTATTGAGTGTTTGAATATCAGAATTGCAATCAAGATTTACTGTTGCACGCCGCCCTATCGCAATCGCAGCGTTGATAATTGCGGCTTTTACAGAAACCGGAATAAGTATTCCTACATTCGGCTCTTCATGCCGTTTGCCCAAAATTTTCCAATTCAACAACCGCCGCAAAATCAATACAAACTCAAGAAATTTTGCGCCTGTAATCGCACCGCCGATATTGTTGCCGCCTTCACTGAATAGCGTAATGAATTTTCGTTTCTTACAAGTTTTGATCAACATCTTTGCAGGAATCGGATGCCATTTACAATCCGATTCATAACAAATTTCCGAACCAAGTTCCTGCACCGCCAGCTGTATTTGTAACGAATTTTCAGGTTTGTAAATCGGCTTGCCAAAAATAATAGTAACTCCAGTCGGTAAAATTTGCGGCGAGAATTTCACCTTCTCACCAAACTTATAACTGAACATACTGCCAAATAAACCATGAATGTAAACAGGTACAACCGGAGCTTCAGGATTGCTTTTGAGTATAGACAAAAAACCGGATTCAAATTGGCGCATTTGGCTGTTTCTTGTTATGCCGCCCTCTGGAAAAATCCCAATAATGTCGTCGTTGCGCAAACCTTCGCGAGCCGCTTTAATTGCAATAACAGCCTTCTTGCCCTGCAATAACCTGATCAAACCTGTCGCCTTGACAATCGGAGCAAACCATTTCGGAATCAATGGATCATACGCAATAAACCGAATGTTCTTTGGAAATATCGCAACAATCAACATCCCATCAAGCAAACTAATATGATTTGATACAAGAATAAAACCGCCGTTTTCTGGAATGTTATCAAGTCCAATAATTTTAGGACGATAAAGCAAAATTAAAATCAAACGAAATATATTTATCATAAAATTTGCCCAAAGATAATAAATCAAAACCGCACCAACAAAAACCGTAAACAATCCAATACTCATCCATATCAACAAACTAGGATCATAACTGAAAATTTTCATTTTGTTGGTTGCGTTGAAGACTATAACGCCGACCATTCCTGCAACCAGAAAAACGATCATTGTTGTGAAAGATAGAAAGTTGTATGCGGCAATTGTGCGTCCTCTTTTTTCTTGCGGGCTGTTTCGTTGTATGTACGCTGCAAGCGGCACGTCATAAAAACCGGCAAAAAGACCCGTCAATAACATCATCACCGCCGCAAAAATATACGGAGAATCCAATGGATTCCCCATGCCGTTGCCAACAATTTCACAGTATCCAGGAGTAAATCCGCTAACAAAAATCATTACACCCATCCCAATTGCACCAATCGGTACAAAACCAAGCTCAATTTTTTTGCCCGAAAGAAAACCACAGAACAACGCGCCTAATCCAATTCCAATTGACAAGATCGCAATCAAAATAGTTACATATTGTTGTTGTACTTTGAGATATTCGGTTGCAAATTTATCAATGTTATTTGTTGCAAGAGCGGCAAGTCCCCAAAAGAATGCACTTGCAATTGCAATCCAAAATAATTTTCTGTACGAAAAAAGAGTTGCAAGATCGGAGAAAGTTTGCGTCAATGGATTACGCGGAAATTTCGCTTCAGGGGCAACTGCTTTTAATCGAGGAATAAACAGACTCGCAACAAATCCAAGTAACGCAGTTCCAAGTAACACAATTGCGGTAATCCAAATATTTTCACTGCCCGGAATTCCTGTTGCGCTAATATTTTTTATTCCATCGACTGTTGTTGTACTAAAATTTGTTGTCCAAAAATATACGTAACCGCCAACCACTTGACCCAAAACACAAGCAATCATTGTCAACATCGCAACATAACCATTCGCAGCAGACAAACTTGTTTCGGGAACCAAATCGGGAATAACACTGTACTTTGACGGACTAAAGAAAGCGGCTTGCGTGCCGAGCAAAAAGAGAATTGCAAGCAGCAATATTATTTTGGGCGGAAAACCGCCGCCAGCGTAAAAGTCAGCAGAGGGACCCATCATAAAAATAAAAATCGCAAGAAGAAGAAGAAGCAACTCAACAACTTTGCACCAAATCATCACCCTACGACGACTAAATCGATCCGTAACATATCCCGCAATTGAAGTCCAAATCAAAAACGGAATAAGCAAAAAAACTCCGCCAAGCAACCGAATTATGTCACTGTCAGCATAACATTTACCAATAGGTACCAACAACCATCTAAATGCGTTATCGTTAAACGCAACCGTGAATTGAGTAATTAACAGAGCAATAAATCCTCTGTTGTAAAGCGAATGAGGTTTTTGTTCAATTGCAGATTCGTTCATAAAAAATTTTTTCATTTTTGGGTTAACAAGGATAAAATTCGGAACCGCCAAATTCTATACTGTTCGTACCATAAATTGCTTGACTCAAGAACATAAAAACTTGCTTTCCGATAGGTAATCAGGCGGTGGTGAAGGAAATTTAACGTTTGAACAGTTTAAAATGCGATCAGTTTATAACCGCGAAATTTGTACCAGATAGAAATTAGAAATCAATGAGGGGGATACAGATGAGATAATTTTCATAATTGCAGCATTATCATAAAATAAATCACATCACCCAAACGTAAAACCGAATAAACTTGCGTTTGACAATTGTATAAGGAACTTCTAAAAACACATTTTGTTCACGAATTTTCACCAATTTTTACGAATTGAATAATTTGTACAAATTCATGGATAGAATAAATTTATTGTCTAAACTTGTCAATCCTAAAATTTTGATAATTCTGCCGAAAGTAGTTTTTTAGAATTTACCGTAAGCAATTTTATTCAGGTCAATTTTTTTGTTCCTCTTGTCGTATGATAGAGTTTGTGGTAGCATTTTCTCCTTTGATTGTGTGAGAGTTTTTGCGTGCGGAGTTCCGGTCATACAACCCTGCACCATTTTTTAGTTAATATATTTTGTCAATAAATCAGCAATGTGCGAAAAATATACTGCCTGTACTATAAAATTACGTTATTCAAGAGCGTAAAAGCCTGTTGCCAATAAGTAAGCAGGCGAAGGTAAAGGAAAGTTAAAATGTGAGCAGTTTAAAGTGTGAGCAGTTTAGAATTTGTCTTGAAAATATTGACATGATAACAACACGAATATAGAAGGTGTATTATGCGAAGATATTATGAAATTGTAGATGGGCGGCTTACTCCGACAGAAGATGAAAATTCCCGAATAGTAGTTTTTATCAATCCTAATGAGGCAGAACGACTTTATCTTGTTGGCGAGCTAAGTTTAGACGAGCATACGTTAAGTAGTGCGCTTGATCCTGATGAGTTATCACGAGTTGAATTTGAACCCGAACATGTTGCGGTTATTTTTAAGCGTCCCCGGCACTATGAACTAGAAGACGATAATTTTTTGTTTCGAATAAGTTCAATGGGATTGTATCTTTTCAAAGATAGATTGATTGCGGTGTTGAGTGATGATATTACGATTTTTGAGTACGGTAAGGATTTATCAAATGTTGTCGGCGGATTGCGTGAAGTATTGCTTCGTTTGATTGCAAGATCAATTTCTCAATTTCTCGGGCATATCAGAGCAATTAGTATTGTTGTCGATGAGTTGGAGAAGAAGCTGGAAACATCAATGAGTAACAAACATCTTATGCACTTGTTTCGTTTGAGTCAAAGTATGACGTATTATTTAAGCGCAATTTCATCTAACGGCGTTCTTATTGACAAGCTCCGCGCAAACTCGGCAAAAATAGAATTCACAAGTGAACACGAAGAACAACTTGATGACTTGAGTGTTGACAATACACAATGTTACAAACAAGCTGAAATTTACTCCGTGATCATGTCGGGTATGAATGACGCCCGCGCCTCAATGGTAAACAATAATCTCAATATTTTGATGAAAAGATTGACGGTGTTATCGATAGTTTTTTTGCCGTTGAATGTTATTGCCGGGGTTTTTGGCATGTCTGAATACACACAATTTATGGATGGCGTTATGCCGTTGCAATATGCTTATTTGCTTTTTGTTTTAGGTTTAGTTGTTGTTGGTTATTTAACGTTTTGGTTGTTGAAACGTACAGGACTTGACTGATTTGTTGTAACAATAAATTGTTCACATTTAAATTCGATACTTTATGATGATATATTTTTCGTACCTTAGAATTAGGTTTACTTGTTACAAGACGTCAGTGTCAAAAACGACTTCGAGAACACGACAAACAAGAAATTATCTTATACTGTTTGTACTATAAATTGCGCGGCTAAAGAGCGTAAAAGCTTGCCTTCCGATAAGTAAACAGGCGGCAAAGAAAATTTAACGAGTGAACAGTTTAAAACCGAAAATTCAAGTGTGATGAAATATATTTATGTTTTTTTGCAGTTGAATTCTAATGTGCGTTTGATATATGTTTAACTTGGCTGTAGTTAATAGTATTTCGTTTTATCTTCCAGAAAACTGGCTTGACAATGTTGAGTTGGCAAGTTGTTTTCCTGATTGGACGGAAGAAAAAATTGTGCGTAAACTTGGAATTGCGCGACGTCCGGTTGCGGCGAAAGATGAGACGGCTTCAGACCTTGGAGTTAAAGCGGCGGAGTTGATGTTTGATTCAGGAGTGTGTGCTCCGAGCGATATTGATCATCTTATTTTTTGTACGCAATCGCCGGATTATTTTTTGCCGAGTACAGCGTGTATAATGCATGAACGGCTTGGGTTGCCGAAGTCGGCAGGTGCGTTTGATTTTAATCTTGGATGCAGCGGTTATATTTACGGAATTAGTATTTGTAAAGGTTTAATTGAAACCGGAATTGCGGACAAGATTCTGTTCATTACCTCTGAAACTTACTCCAAATATATCAATCCGCAAGATAGGTCAAGCCGACCTCTTTTCGGCGATGGCGCTGCTTGTACGTTACTCACGCGGACGAAAAATGCGAACAACAATAATTGTAATAATAATTGTAACAATAATTCTGAACCGTTTGTTGGTCCGTTTGTATTTGGAACTGATGGCAGCGGTGCGGATTTGCTTATTGTGCAAGCGGGCGGTCATCGGTTGCCGAAATCCGCCGAAACTGCCAATGTTACCCTTGACCGCAAGGGAAGTATGAGATCGCAAGAGCAGTTATTGATGCACGGTCCCGGAATTTTTTCATTTGCAATAGACCGAGTTCCGCCGATGGTTGAGGCGTTGTTAGCAAAAAGCGGCAAAGAGAAATCTGATATTGGTTGTTTTGTTTTTCATCAAGCGAATAAGTATATGCTTCAAAGATTGCGTGAGCTTTGTGGTATTGACGAGTCCAAATATTTCAACAATATGTTGAATCGCGGCAATACGGTTTCAAGTAGTATTCCGATTGCGATTGTTGACGCATGGAATGAAGGAATGTTGCGACCAAATGAATTTGTTATGTTGGTTGGTTTTGGAGTCGGTCTTTCGTGGAGCGGCGCAATTATAAAATTGCCCGAAAATTTCGTACCAATAAACAACGGCAAATAAAAAAATAACTATGCAGTTAGAAAATGTGAAATTATGTAATATTTCATTGGATTTAGTGTTTTGAGTTAATTAATCAATAAATCTATTTTTGCCGCTCAAGGGACTTGCAATGAAAAATTGATCTGATAATACTTATGCCTTACTCATTGACCTTGTCTTAAAAAAACAAAAATTCCACTGAAATATTGCGAAATTTCTGCAAAATCGGAAGGCATTAAATAGTTCACACTTTAATTTCCTTTACTGTTGCCTGCTTACCTACAGGGAAACAGGCTTTTACGCTCTTGAGTTGTGCGATTTATAGTACGAACAGTATATTAGACCTTTTCGCTAACCTGTAGGAGACCACCCCTGACCCCTCCGAAGGAGGTGAATAATTCCCCTCCTTCGGAGGAGTTAGGGGTGGTTTCGGAGGAGTTAAAGGCGGTTTTTTGTTGCGTTGATGTATTTTTTGGTTAGAGAAAAGGTATATTGCACTATTTCAGTAGAATTTTTTGTATCAATAATAAAGAATGTTTACGAGTGATTAACGATGATTCAAATTGACAAGGTGTACAATGCGGACATGTTTGAATTGATTTCAGAAATTGACGATGATGTATTTGATCTGATAATTTGTGACGGACCTTATGGAGTAACTTCCAATGAGTGGGATCGAGTTAGTGGAATTCAAGGTTTTAATCTCAATCTTATCCGTTTATTTTCTGCAAAATTGAAGAACGGCGGCACGTTGTATCTTTTTGGCAAACCGGATTGTATAGACTTTATTGATTATCGTCCTTATTTGAAATTGCGGTCAAAAATTGTGTGGTATCAACCGAGCCGTTTAGCACAAGGTCGATTGAATTATACGAACAATTACGACGTTATCTGTTATTTTATCAAAGGCTTAAAACCAGCAGCTTATAATCTTGATGCGATCAGAGTTTCGCAACTTGTTGAACTTGATCACAGGTTGCGTTGTGAGCGTGTTCCGTCTGTCAAAAACGGACAATTCGGTAAGACAAAATTCAACACCAAAGGAAAAAACCCCGGCGACGTTTGGGGCGACATAAAACAATTAACATATAAGTCAAAAGAATTGGTGAATCGTGAAGCCCTAAATACAATTCAAAAACCGGAAAGCTTAATTGAACGTTTGATCAAAGCGAGTTCAAATACAGGCGATTTAGTATTTGATCCTTTTGCCGGTACAGGAACGGTTCCGGTTGTTTGTCAAAAACTTGGCAGACATTTCATTGGAATTGAAAAAAATCCGCAACTACACAAAATAACAAATTCACGATTAAACAAAATTAACCTAGTATCATTTTCCCCGAATCGTGCAATTGAGAGAAGTGATACGAAATGATTTAGTTGGTACACCTCTTGACGAATGTATAATGTTATATTACGATCTGATGAAGTTTGTAATTATTCACGGTGGAACTTTCGTTTTTTTAAGGCAAGGTCAATGAGTAAGGTAAGTATTAAACTGTTCACACTTTAAATTTCGTTTACCTTCGCCTGATTAGCTGCCGGAAAGCAGGCGGCGGTAAGGGAAAGTTAAAGTGTGAACAGTTTAAAAACACTAAATCCACTGAAATATTACGAAAATTTATGTCCCTGCAAGAGGCAAAATATTAATTGTTACAAAAAATATTATTGATTTATTACGCAATTTTGACTGTTATAATTTTGACTGCCTATTACGGAATATAATGAACGTGAATACTCACTAACAAATTCAACCCTCATTTAATTTTTTCTTTCTATGGCTCAACATAGAGTTTGTCAATGTGGTAACTTTATGACGATAAGCGAATCACAAGCCGGTACAGTTGTACGGTGTGATCGTTGTGGTCGGATTATTGAAACGATTACAGGTTCGCAATTTGCTCATCGTACTGATTCTTCATCGCCATCCGACACTCGGCGTTCTGATCAATCATCAATTTACCAAACTCCAACCATTAAAAGCCTCAATTCAGAAAATTCACAAACCGGACAATCAGATTTGGAAACAGAAAAAATACAACCTGAAAAACAAATTATATCCAACACTGCTCCAACTGTTGTTGCCAATGATAACCCGACAGAAATGGCGAAAAATTCTGCACAAGTTGACAAGGATATAATTGGACAACTTGACTTGGGTGATATTACTGCGGATTCATTTACAGCTCCCGTAAATTTGTCCAAAACTTCAAATATTGACAACAATAAAATTGATACAAAAAATTCTGATGATTTTGTTGTTGCTCAGGATGCTAAAAAATCAACAATTGTAGTCAATGATAATATTAGCGGTTACGGGACAAATAAAAAAGCTGCTTGGCGGCAAGCGTTAACGGACAATGATAACAATACGGCAGAACCAACAGAAATTGCCGGCTGCAGTCAAGCTGTTACTCCGCTAGTTAAATCATCCAATAATCCTGAAACTGCTGGAACAACTAACAACGATGAAACCGTACTCGCAACTCACGACGGTAATAACTTGACGAATGCATCACCGGCTCGCGGCAGCAATAGTAATTTGCCGGAGAGTAATCATTATTCTGATACGTTGCGCTTCGGTTCGACGATTAATCTTGACCTGACTAAACGGGTCATGGGTACAATAAATCAATCTGGAGTTGACGCATCGGATGCAACCGACTCTAATTCCGGCGGCTACGGAGTACATCGTATTTTGAGACAACACCAACGCGGCGGAATGGGACGAATTATGATCGCTTACGATCAACATCTTAAACGTGAAGTTGCTCTGAAAGAATTGCACAAGGAAGTGATTGATGATATTTCGATAGTGCGGCGTTTTGTCGGCGAAGCAGAAATTACAGCTCAATTGGAACATCCGGGTATTGTGCCGATTCATTGGTTGGGGTTGGACAAGAATGGTTTACCATATTACACAATGAAGTTAATTAGAGGTAAAACATATCAAGACGCAATCAAAGATTACCACCGTAATCCTTCCAAACAAGAGTTGAAAAGTCTGATACGGCGTTTAGTTTCTATTTGTAAGACGATTGGTTTTGCCCATGAACGCGGTGTGATTCATCGCGATTTGAAACCGGCAAATATTATGCTTGGCGAACACGGCGAAACGCTCGTAATGGATTGGGGATTGGCAAAACCATTGCACCAAAATCAACACGACAACGAAGAAGATGAATACGACTCCGCTCTCACAAAAGTATCCGGCGAAGCAAGAACAGAATTGACGATGGTCGGTGCAATTGTTGGTACACCGGCGTTTATGTCGCCTGAACAGGCGTCGCCAGAGGAAAATGTTGTGGGAACGCATTCAGATATTTATAGTCTTGGCACTATTCTCTATTATTTGCTTGCCGGTCAAACTGCGTTTTCTGGACGTTCAACTCGTGAAGTTTTGGCAAAAGTCCGCGCAGCGTCGCCACCCAAACCTTCGGAAATCAAATTACATGTTCCGGCTGGACTTGAAGCAATTTGCATGAAAGCAATGGCAAAGAACCCGAAGGATCGTTACCAAACAGCCAAAGAAATGGATGAAGACCTTTGCCGTTGGCTCGACAATATGCCGGTGAAGGCAATGCGAATAACGCCGATACAGAAATTTTTCCGTTTGATTAGCCGATATTGGATAACTGTAATCACTATTCCGTTAGTGATAATTTCGATAATTGCGCTGACAATATTCATTATCAAATATGACCGCAGCCACAACGCCGGCGCATCTATAGAAGCGAACAGAATTGCGCTTGAAGAAGAAGTAGATTTGACGGAACAAAGTTGTGTAATGTTTAGAGGTGGACATAATGTTGATGTTGAATTGGATAAGAGAATTACCGGCGGAAAAATGATTGTGTGCAGATTAAAACAAGGCAGCAAAGTAAATTCAGGATTACTGGAAATCCTCGCTCCATCAGATTCAACTTGGAATTTGTCGAACAGACGAGAACTTAAATTTTCTGTATTCGAATATCGTTCCGGTGCAATGTTGCCTTTGGACAATCTCAAAATCAGACTCGGTCGCGGTTCGGCATATTTTGAATATCAACCATCAAAAGCAACTACAGATTGGTGGTCAAAACGAAAGTACGGAAATTGGTGGACATATCGGGTTCCGCTTGATGGTTCGCCGGATTGGTCCAGAACAATATCAGATAGTCCGCAATTTATAACAATTGATTGGATCGAATTTCACTTTGAATTAAAACCGGAAGATAAATTCCAAATCGACGAAATCATGTTCTTATACTGATTGTCCTATAAATTGCTCGTACTATAAATTGCGATCTTGAATCACGCAATTTATAGCACCAAATGACTTTTTCAGGGACAACTAGTTACGTTCAAAATACAACTCAAAAAAACATTCTATTGAAATATTATGCCTGTTGCAGATATAAATCAAAACCATAGTATCAGTCTTCCGTCAAGCATATTTGGAACACGGCGCAAGACTGTATCTTCGATTTCTTTGTCGGCGTAACGCGCACTGAAATGAGAAACAATAACTGCTTTGTTCTTGAAATTTTTTTGGCGTTTAACAATGTCGTCAAGATGAATGTGTCCGTATTTATGAATTTTGTCGCTTTGATGACGTCTTGCAACAAAAGACATTTCCATTATCAAAATTTCTGCATCGTACATACTCGGCGTTTCATCTAATGCTTTGGCGGTGCTGTCTCCAAGATACGCAACTTTTGGAATTTTTAACTCGCGTGAAACTTCTATACCAGACAACGCAAGATTGCGTATTTCGTTGCTGTCTAAAGACAAATATTCTTCCTTCAACTTTTTCCGCCGTTCCCACGCAATATAACCGACCGACGGAATAGAATGAAACGTCGGCACAACAGAAATCATAAGCTCGCGTGAAATTTCAAACTCGTCCCCCGCAACAACACCAACTAACTCACACGGTAAACCGCCATAATCAAGCCGTGAATACGCCGTCATTAAATTCCGTACATTGCCGACCGCGTCTGCCGGCAGATAAATTATCGGCGGCTCCATTTTCATCATTCGGCGGCGGGCAACATAAGCAGGCAATGATAAAATATGATCCATGTGCGTATGCGAAAGAAATAATCGCGGCAATCCCATAAAAGCCCAAGGTTGCGCCCCGACGTCAAAACCTAACTTCAACTCCGCTATCCGCCAGTAAGTTTGAACCGCCGCCCGCGAAAAACCTTCAATCGTAAGATTGCCAATCGTCATTTGACGAGGAACATGATCTCTTAACGCATGTACCTCACACAACTCATCTAAAATTTCCATCTATGAAAATTATCCTCTCACTTCAATTTTACGTTACAAAAAATAAAACAGCTAACCGTTTATATTTTGTAATTAAATATAATGATTTATAACAGTGTATATTACGCATCAACCCAATAAGATCAAAATGTACATAACCGGCAGTATAGAAAGACCACAACCGCCGAAAGTATGCTAGAAGTTCCCATGAGAAGCAATCTCTCTTACCTTCCTATTACTTCCTGTTGTACTCATTGACAACGTTGTATGTTTCATGCCTTTTATTGCTAGTAATGCCTTGTGCAATTCTTTTACTTTTTCGACTTTGCCTCTAACAATAATGTTTTCCATACAATTATCGTGATCAAGATGAGCGTGTTGCGAGCAGATTACGATGTCGCTGAAATTATGTTGTACCTCAAGTAAGCGTTGCACAAGCGACGTCTTGTGATGATCGTAAATTATTGTTACCACGCCGGCAACAATATCACCGCATTCCCATTCGTATTGCACCAACGCCGAACTTATTAGTTGTTTTATTGCCTCGGAACGTGTAGGCAATCCTTGTTGTTCGATGATCGCGTCAAAACGCCGGATTATATCATCTTCAATTGAAATCGAAATTCGTGTAAGTTGACTCATTAAAATATCCGTTAAGTTAATTGTTACACCAAACTCATATTAGAATTTGACGACCTTATGACCTCTGTCTGCAAAATTGTAATTGTAATTGTTCGGAGTCGATTATTCTTATTTGAAGCGTTCCTTCAAAATTAAAACTTCGTTATTGTACCATACTGATTGCTGAACTGCTAATAAGGCAACCTATATAGGTAACTTCTAAAAACTCATTTTGTCCACGAATTTTCACGAAAGATCACGAATTAAATAATTTGTGCAAATTCGTGTCAATTCGTGGATAAGATAAATTTATTGTCTAAACTTGTCAATCCTGAAAATTTTGATAACTCTGTAAAAAATAGGTTTTTAGAAGTTGCCTGTACTATTTGTACTATTAAATTGCGTGACATAAAAGCGCGAAAACCTGTTTCTGATAGGCAAGCGGCGGTAAAGGAAAAGTCAAGTGTGAACAGTTTAAAACATATCAATTCACTTGAAAACAAGATTTTTACGGAAATTTCACACACTCCATTGAATAGTTAGTTGTCCCTGAAAAAGTCTTTTTGTTGTTTTAATGGTAGCCAACTTGTTCGCGGCGAGTTCGTTTGAGCATCTGAATGGGGACTCCTTGTCAATTAATTTTGATAATAG
>JAITDV010000440.1 GCA_031282385.1 Planctomycetaceae bacterium
GTTAGCGAAAAGGTCTATTATCAAAATTAATTGACAAGGAGTCCCCATTCAGATGCCCAAACGAACTCGCCGCGAACAAGTTGGCTACCATTAAAACAACAAAAAGACTTTTTCAGGGATGACTATCTATTCAGTCGTATATTTCCTATCGTCAACAATTCTGTTCCCCAAGCTCAATAAATCCGCGCTGAACAAGATAATTTTCCAAACGGTTCTAATATTCCAACCCTTATTTGTCAAATTACTTTTAGTAGCCCAAAATTCCCCCCAACACGCCCTTATGCCCTTATATTTTGTTTGATATTGTTTAAATTTACCATCGAAAGAAAAAGAATAACGGCATAAGGGCGCAATTTTTTTAGCGTTGTTTATTACTAATGGAAATTGGATAAATAAAGGTTGTTTACTTTAGAACGCTGTGTTTTTGTCTGCCTTGTTCCTAATCCCTTTTTCCTAAACAATTGAATCCTGCTAATGAATAGTTACGAAATAGATTTATTAATCAACTCAAAACAAAATATTGCTTGTACAATAAATTGCGGGACTCAAGAGCGTAAAAGCCTGCTTTCCGATATGTAAGCAGGCGAAGGTAAACTAAATTTAAAGAGAGAACAGTTTAAATTCACTGAAATATTACTAAATTACCTTAATCTTGTTTGTAACAGATACCCTTTGAAAACGAAAACCGAAATTAAAATGAGAAGAACGTATTCTTGCGAATAAGATGAACACGACCAAAAACCAACCCAAATTTATAACATCTTTATAACACCGGAGCGAATTGTTCATAAAATCTTACGTCGCCTGAATTGAAATGTCTGATGTCGCGTATTCCGAATCGCATCATTGCTAATCTTGTCAACCCTAACCCGAAAGCAAAACCACTGTACTTGCCTGGATCAATTCCTCCAAACTCCAACACTCGCGGATGTACTAACCCGCACGGAATTAACTCAATCCAACCATCCCCGCAAGTCGGACACCCCACTCCACCACAAAACATACAATTCAAATCCAACTCAAACCCCGGTTCAACAAACGGAAAAAACCCCGGACGTAATCGCACCTTTACATCGCGCCGAAACACCTCACTCAACAACGTCTTCATAACCCCAATCAAATTAGCAACCGAAACATTTTCGTCAACCATCAAACCCTCACTCTGATAAAATGTATTTTCATGGCTCGGATCAATCGACTCATAACGAAAACAACGTCCAGGGAAAATAGCACGAACCGGAACTCCAAAACGCCGAAGCGTTCGCACCTGATTTGCTGACGTGTGCGTTCTCAAAACCAAATCATTTTTTAACCAAAACGTGTCTTGCATATCACGCGCCGGATGATCTTTAGGAATATTAATTGCTTCAAAATTATTAAATTCTGTATCAACTTCCGGACTGTCTAAAACAGCAAAACCCATTCCTTCAAATATCTGCTCCAACTCCAATTGAACCATCGTAATCGGATGCAAACTGCCAAGCACACAAGCCGAACCTGGAACCGCCGGATCAATCAACCGCGACACTTTCTCCTTACCAGATTCCGCAACTTTAGTACGCTCAAACGCCTTGTCAATTTGCTCCGTTGCGAAAATTTTAAGTTCATTTAATTGTTGTCCGAATTTTTTTTTCTCTTCCGCCGAAAACTTGCTAAAATCAGTTTCCTTAGCAAGATTGGTAATTATACCCTTGCGACCAAGATATTTGATCCGTATCTGTTCAACCGATTCCGTTGTCTTGGCGGCAGCGAGATCGTCCAGTAAAAGTTGTTTTGTCATATTTTTTGTACGAAAAATATTGTGTCAAAAATATAGTATAAATTGTTGATAATTTTAAACTGTTCACACTTTGAGTTTCCTTTACTTCCGTTTGCTTACTTTTTTTCTGAAAGCAGTTTTTTACGCGCTTGGGTCACGCAATTTATAGTACGAACATTATAATTTACGATTATTTATCGTTACGGTAAATTATCTTGTCTTGCCCGTAACTTAAATATTTGAAGTTGTCTTTCTTGACATTGTTCAATTACATCTTGCACCAAACCTGACGGCGAATCTCCATCGGCACGAATAATAACCGTAACGTCCGCCGGTTTGACATCAAGTTGTTTGATCAGATAACTGTACCGCTCAATTGCTTTTCTCAATCCAGCCAAATCATATTCTTTACCTTGAAATTCAATAATTCCATACGGATAAATATTCAATGTAATCGGTTCAGTCGGCGGCGCATCAGGCGGTTTGGCAATTTCGCTGATAGGTAAATTTATACGTTGATTCTGATCCGCTTGCGAAAAATTGACAAGTATTGAAAAAAACGAAATAAGCAAAAATACAACATCAATCATCGGAGTCATGTCAGGCTCCAAAGGTTTCGATTTTGTAGAATTAAATTTCATAAAATATTTGTAACTGAAATTTTGCAAAATGATGCTTAACACTATAAATTTGAGTGTGAAATGTTTATCAAATTACTATTTTTTTGATGCATTATTGTAACAATAATTATGTTAGTCAAATTTGATTTAAGTTTTAAATTTACCCATAATTTTTTCTGTCTGCGTTGCCATATCAAAAACAAGTTTTGCCAACTTATTTCTCAAAATTTCGTAAATAATCAAAGCTGGAATTGCAATACAAAGTCCAATCGCAGTAGTAATCAACGCCATTGAAATTCCTCCCGCCAATTCACTTGCATTTGGCGCAACTCCCGCTTGTGATATTACGCTGAAAGTTTGAATCATTCCAAATACAGTTCCAAGCAACCCAATCATTGGACTTATACTTGCAATTAATGCAAGCAAGTTGAGCCGATGTTCAAAAATCATTATCTCTTCATCGGCAATTTCATTCATCGCCTTCTCCGCAACAGCATAACCGCCTGACATTTTTGCCAGTCCCGCCGCCAGAATTTTTCCTTGTACCGATTCATTTTCTTTTGCAAAGTTATACGCTTCTTGATAATCTTTTTTGTCAAGCAACTCATTAAATTGCGTTATCAAGTCCGTCGGCATAATATTTTCGCGGCGAATTGCAAGCCAATTCATAATCGCAAGAGTAAGAAATACCACTGAATCAATTATAAAAATAGGTGTAAACACCGGTCCTATTGACCTAATACACCAGAATAAATATGACTCGTTTTGTACGTGTATTTCGGGAGTTTCTGCTGCGTTGTTGTTTTGGGCAAAAAGCGGTAAACCGGATTCAAAAACATCGGCAACAACCAAACTTGCACAAAAAATAAAACTAAACAAAACCAACAAAATCGATAAAAAACAAATTGCACGAAATAAAATTGATAGCGTCATTGTTTCAAATTAAAAAATTATTTGCCTCAATCATCAAAAAAATTACGTTTAACTATCAAAAAATTAAAATAATAATTCTGTAAGATTTACATATATACCGTTATTGCATTATTGCCTAACTTACATGCCAGGTAACAAAGGCGAAGTATCTCTAACAATTGCTGCGGCGTTCCATAGCCAACCTATATTGATAATACCGCGAAGAAGCAAAACAATAAAGAAGAATATTAAAAAATGAAATACAGAATTACCAAAATTTATGTCAAGAATCGCATGTCCAAGAACTATCGCGAACATTGCAAACGCGGCAAAATATACCCAAACAAAAATATAATCCACCCGCATATACCATAAAAAAATTTCAAACACAATCCAAACGACCGCATAAACAGTCGCGCACGTTCCCGTTGTCTTGTACAAATTTGTCCCCGTCAGCATAAACAACTCCTCCCTGTCCCGTAACAATTGATAACCAAAAAGCGAAATCGGAAACGCAATAACACAAAGAACAAATATGCCAATAATGTTCAATATCAAACCGCGTGGAACAATAAAACCAACAAGGAACGTAAACAAAAAAATGCCTAATGTTGCCAACAAATATATTTTTGCTTCTTTAACATCAAACCCGACATCAAGTCTGCTTATGGGTTTCAAAATTGGATGACCTGAAGTATTGGTTCCAGTTGTATTTTTTCCCGTATCAATTTCTTCGGCGCCGTGAATTTTCACCGACGATTTCGGAATATTTATAATCGTCTTGCAATTCGGGCAAGGTCCTTTCATTCCTGCGAATTTATCGCTGACCTTAAACCGCTTCATACAACCCGGACATATTACATTTATTGGCATTGGTTAAAAGCAAAAAAATTGTTGAGAGTAAGGGAGAAACCGGAACGGCATAATGCAAATAAATACCACATCCATAATATATTATTGCTCAAAATATGATCCAAGTACGTAAAAGCTTGCTTTCCTATATGTAAACGGACAACCGTAAACGAAATTAAAGTGTGAACAACTTAAAACAACCTCGCGATTTCCAACGGGCAACAATTCTATCAAACCACAAAAACAAATCAACACCAATCTAATTAAAGTATAAAATTTGTACGATTGCAAAAATTTTTTTCAGATGATTCCATTTTTTTACTAAATGCGTTATAATCGCGCCAGACTGATTTGAGTTGATTTTACTGTCAAGAAAGTTTTTTGAACTGTTCACACTTTAATTTAGTTTGCAGTTGTTCGTATACCTATCGGAAAGCAGGCTTTTACGCTCTTGAGTCACATTATAGTAACGGTATGTAATTTGTCTTTGGCAGATATGTTTTTTGACCTGTTCACATCTTAATTTTTGCTACAATTTACGAGTTTACTTAATCGGAAATTCCACATTAGCGTTTTTGTTTTATTAAATTCTAAGGTGTGTTCGGTATATTATCTGTTTTGGGACTTAACAAGAGGAGATTTATTGTGAGTTTTATCAATACAGTTGTTCCGCGTTTAACGTCATTTTATTTGGAATATTTGCAAGAGCATGATGTAGCGTTATTTGTTAAACGTTCCACCCGTTATTATGAACAGCCGACGATAATGCGTCTTGCTTTATCTGAACAGGTTGATACTCGTCGTGCGGCGGCAATGGCTCTGGGATTTCTTGGCGATTACAAATCCAATTCTGTTTTGGGACGGCTTTTGATTGATGTTGATCGCAGTGTACGGCTTCTGGCTGAAAGCAGTATAAAAAATATCTGGCCTCGAGACGGTTCCGAACAACAACGGCACGAATTGAGAGAGGCAATGCGAAATATTGCAGCTCATAATTTTGACGAAGCTATCAGAATAACAAATAATCTTTTGGATGAGTTTCCACTTTACGCGGAAGCCCGCAACCAACGCGGAATAGCATTGTTTGCTGTAGGTGATTTTTGCGACGCAATTGAAGATTGCAAGATCGTTCTTGACATAAATCCGTATCACTTCGGTGCAGCTATTGGAATGGGGCATGCTTACCTTCAGATAAAAAACAAAGAGTTTGCTATAATCTGCTTTCAGCAAGCTCTAAAAATTAACCCAAATCTGGAATCGATACGGCGGCACCTCGCAAAAATTGTACAAAAATTCTAATTTGATGTTCTCTTTACAATTTAAATTTCGGTTTTATTTTATAAATGGTATTAATTGCAAAGAGACTTTGTGAACTTGACAAACGTGAATGCCATTGGCAAAAAGGAAATTCAAATCTGACCGGTATTAAACTGTTCACACTTGAAATTTCCTTTACCCTATCTGCTTACCTATCGGAAAGCAGGCTTTTACGCACTTGAGTCACGCAATTTGCAGTACGAACAGTACATAGAGTAAAAAATGAGTTTATTGGCTTATGATATTGCTAAAGCTCCGCTTGGCGAGCTTATGATTGAGGCGGGACGTTTGCGGGCGGCGACATTTGAAAATCAAGTTGATTTGTGTGCGATTGTCAATATAAAAAGCGGACATTGTACGATGAATTGTCGATTTTGCGCGCAAAGTAAACATTACAATACCGGAGTTGATGTTTATCCACTTCGCGGTACAAGCGACTTGATCAACTCAACACGGAAAATTTGGCACAATGGAATTAATCGTGTTGGTTGGGTTGCGAGTGGTTGCAAGTTGTCGTCATCTGATCTTTATGAGGTTCTTTCTACGGCGGAAAAGTTAGCTGCCGACAATCAATCAAATTTGCCCGACAACAAATCAAATAAGTCAAAAGAAAATAAACCGAATGAATCCAACGAGTTGAAAGGTTCACTTTGTTGCGCGTCTTTTGGTCAACTTGATACGAATTCGTTGAAACGTTTGAAGTCTGCCGGATTTGTCCATTACCATCACAATCTTGAAACATCGGAACGTTTTTATCCGTCAATCTGCACAACACAACGTTGGCGAGATCGTTTGGCAACTCTTAATCGTGTACTTGAGTTGGGTTGGGAAGTTTGTAGCGGAGGGCTTTTTGGACTGGGCGAAACTTGGGAAGACAGAATTCAATTAGCACAAACTCTCAAAACTCTCAATGTCAAATCAATACCGTTAAATTTTTATAACGCAGTAGCTGGAACGCCTTTATCGAGTCGTGAACTGCTGGGAGTTGAGGAAGGGTTACGTATAATTGCGCTTTTTCGGATAATGTTGCCAGAGGCGTCAATTAGGATTTGTGGAGGTCGTCCAAAAATATTTGCAGGTTGCGGAGAAGAACTTTTTCAAGCTGGCGCCGATTCGCTTATGACCGGAAATTACTTGACGACAAACGGAATCTCGCCAACTCTTGACAAAAAAATGATCGCCGACGCCGGATTTTTAGTTGCTCAAAAAAATAATTCAGAAAACCGAATTAAAAAATGAGAATGATTTCGTTACAATCGGGCAGCAATGGTAATTGTATATTCGTGGAGTCTTGTGGTGTGCGGTTATTGCTAGACGCGGGTTTGACGGGTGATGCAACAGCAAAACGATTGGCGAAGTTTGGGATTGATGTGTGTTCGATTGATGGAGTTTTGATTTCGCATGATCATGTGGATCATGTTAATTGTGCTGGAGTTTTGCATCGTAAATTTCGGTTGCCGATTTGGATTACACTTAAAACTTATGAGCGGGCGGCGTCGCAACATCGTCTTGGTAAATTTGGTGATCTTAATTTTTTCAAATCCGGCGAGCGAATAATTTTTAACAACATTGTAGTGGAAACTATACCAACGGCGCATGATGCTGTTGACGGCGTTTGTTTTGTTGTGGATGATGGGTTAAGTCGTCTTGGTGTCATGATGGATTTGGGACGGACGAAATCAATAGCATCGGTTGGACAAAAAAATTATTCTGATTCAAAAGAAGAATTATTTGGAGTTGCGGGTGGTATTGATTTAGTCGGTTCGCGACAGAGATTTTTTTCGGGTTTTGATGATGCGGGTCGTTTTTCGTCATTTGTTGAGGATTATTATGAGCGTGTAATTTCAACGCTTGATGGTTTATTGATTGAGAGTAATTTTGATGTGGAGATGTTATCGGTTGGACGTTATTCACCGCAGTTACAGTCGCGGATTCGAGGTCGCGGCGGACATTTATCGAATTTAGAATCGGCAAAATTAATAGAAGTATCCGGCAAAAAATTACGTTGGGCGTGTCTTGGGCATATTTCAAAAGAGAACAACACACACGATATAGTATTGGATACGCATCGTGAAATTTTAGGAAAAAATTTTTACCTCTCAATCGCAAGTCGATACGATACTTCAGAAGTATTAGAATTGTAAAAGAAAATGCGTAACTATCCGGTCGTGTGTGTTTATATCGGTAACAATTCCGCAAACCAAACTCAATAAATTCACAATCAAATCCGCCCAAAATTCATATACTGCCCGTACTATAAATTGCATGACTCAAGAACGTAAAAGCCTGCTTTCCAATAGGTAAGCAGGCGGCGGTAAACGAAAATTAAAGTGTGAACAGTTTACCAATTATCTACTTTCAAATTTTGTCTTAATTTTTCCAAAGTCCGTGTTTGTTGCAATATTCTCTTGCAACAACCGGTTGATTCGGATCAATCTTGAAAACCGCTTTCGGTTCAATACTAGGTTTCAATTGGACACGTTGAAACTTATCATCTTGTTGGATTTCGATCCAAGTTATATAGTGTGCATCTTCCATTGGGTGTGCGACACTACCTACTTGAATGGTTGCGGTATCTCCGGTGATTGTAACAACAGGAATGTGTTTTTCTTTCGCCGCATCTACGGTATTTTCTATTTTTAACAACATCTCTTTGTTGCAACAAGTCAGCTTACCGCCGCCTTTATTAACAACTTCCACAATGTTGCCACACAATTCACAAACATAAATTTCATTTACTTTCGTCATTTTTTAATTTTAGGGTTAAAGGGTTAATTCTATACTGTTCGTACTATAAATTGTGTGATTCAAGAGCGTAAAAGCCTGCTTTCCGATAGGGTAAGCAGGCGACGGCAAAGGAAATTTAAAGTGTAAACAGTTTACAATTTTGCACCGAATCGGCAAAACATATCAAAACTGGTTTACTACAAATAAACCAAAAAAGTTCCCGAACAATTCCGAAATTATATGAATGATATTAAAAAAAACAAGTCTGTTCGTATTATAAATTGCTTGACTCAAGAGCGTCAAAGCCTGCTTTCCGATAGGTAAGCAGGCAGCGGTAAAGGAAATTTAAAGTGTGAACAGTTTAAAATTAATGTTTTGCTGAAATAGACTTTTCCTTAACTTTACTGTAACTCTTCAGTTGCGGGATTCAATTGTTTAGGATAAATGGGTTAGGGTTTAGGGAATAGACCTTTTCTCTAACCTAAAAATACATCAACGCAACAAAAAAACTATAACAAAAAACCTACAACAAAAAACCGCCTTTAACTCCTCCGAGACCACCCCTAACCCCTCCGAAGGAGGGGAATAATTTCCTTCCTTCGGAGGGGTCAGGGGTGGTCTCCTACAGGTTAGAGAAAAGGTCTATTATCAAAATTAATTGACAAGGAGTACCCATTCAGACGCTCAAACGAACTCGCCGCGAACAAGTTGGCTGCCATTAAAACAACAAAAAGACTTTTTCAGGGACAACTACTTACTCTTTCGGTGTTGAAATATCAAAAAAACATAAGCGCATAAGGGCGCATTGGGAGAATTTTTGGCTGCTAATGGTAATTTGACAAATAAGGGTTGGAATATTAGAGCCGTTCGAAAAATTATGTTGTTCCGCGCGGATTTATTGGGCTTGTAGAACAGAATAGTTACCGATAATAAACACACACGACTGAATAGTTACGTATTTTTTTAGTTTATTTATTTTTATATTTTTTCATAAAGTTGCCTTTTCGGGGCATGATATGTTTTTTTTTCACAATTACTCTTGTACAATTTTGTTCCTATTGTTATTCTCCGCAAAGTGCTCTTCCTTTCCTTCTTTTTATGTAACTATTCAGTTTTAGGAAACAGAATAATTGCCGATCAAAACACACAATAGAATAGTTACAATTTCAAACACAAATAGTTAAAAAAATATGATTGAAAATAAAAATTTTCTTAACACTCTTCGCGAGCAACTTTGGGATTATGATCGCCGTTATCGTGCGGGTGAACCTGTGATTAGTGATTTGGAATACGATCAATTGTTGCGTCGTTTGCAAGAGCTTGAGTTGTTATCAGGCGAACCTATTCCGCTTGATAGTCCGACGCAGCGGGTTGGCAATGATATAGTTTCCGGCTTGGTAACGTTGCCTCATCGTGTTCCGATGCTTTCAATTGAGAACACATATAATATTGGCGAGTTACGTGAATTCGGGCGCAGAGTTGACCGGCAACTTAAATCTGATTCAAGCAACAACGAAATCACAGCAGATAATTCCGAACAAAATAAAAATCACAATAACAATATCGCCGGTAACAATAATATATTTGCTGATAAAAAGAATACAGATTTGAGTTGGGTTGTTGAACTTAAAGTTGATGGTGTTGCGGCGGCGTTGATCTATGAGGATGGTTTTCTTGTTCGTGGATTGACTCGCGGCAATGGTATTGCCGGTGATGATATTACGCATAATATTCGCACGATCAAAGATATTCCGCTTAAATTGAAAACGGCGGCAGGCGAACATCCGCCGAAATTGCTTGAGGTGCGCGGCGAAATTTACATGCGTAATTCTGATCTTACAATTCTTAACCAATCCCAAAAGGCATCCGGTCAACCGACATTTGCCAATACGCGCAATGTAACAGCTGGTAGTATTCGGCTTTTGGATTCGCGGATTTGTGCAGGGCGTCGGTTGCGGTTTTTTGCTCATAGTGTTGGTGAGAGTGATGGGTTGCGGGCGACGAATCATTTTGATTTTTTGCGTGAAGTTGAGTCGTATGGAATTTCGGCAACGCCGCATGTTAAGTTGTTTAATTCTTTTTCAGATGCTGCAGATTATTGTGAATCGTTTTATGATAATGATGACAATTTTTTATCGTTGCTTGATTTTGAGATAGATGGTTTAGTTTTGAAGGTGAATGATTTTTCGTTACGTAAAAAGCTCGGTGTAACATCAAAATATCCGCGATGGATAATTGCGTACAAAGTAGAAAAATATGAAGCAATAACACGGCTTGAACGGATAAATGTACAGATCGGCAAGACGGGAGTAATAACGCCGGTTGCGGAATTGACGCCGGTTGAGCTGGCGGGAACTACTGTTTCAAGGGCAAGTTTACACAACGCAGAAGAAATTGAACGAAAAGATATTCGCGCAGGTGATATTGTGGTTGTTGAAAAGGCGGGCAAAATTATTCCGCATGTGGTGCGGGTTGAGAAACATTTACGTGAATTTGAAAATAACGAATATCAATTTCCACGAAATTGTCCAGCGTGCGGAAGCAAGTTGATCAAAGATGTAGGCGGTGTGTATATTCGTTGCGCTAATATTGGATGCCCGGCGCAGATAAAGGAACGGATACGTTATTTTGCAAGCCGTGCGGCAATGGATATAGAAGGGCTGGGGGATAAGTTGATCAATCAGTTGGTGGACAATGGATTGATTTCTAATTTTGGCGATATTTATCGATTGAGTGAAGAGAAATTGGAGTCGGGTAAAATTGAACGGATGGGAAAACGATTGGCGGAAAAGTTACTGAAGAATATTGAAGAGAGCAAAAATCGTGATTTGGCAAGATTCATCAATGCGTTGAGTATCAGGCATGTCGGTGCAGGAACCGCAAAATTACTCGCAAAACATTTCGGAACTATCACACGGCTGCAAAATGCAACCGAAGCAGAAATAAGTAGTGTTGATGGTATTGGAGAAATTATCGTGGCAAGTTTATATCAATTTCTTCACAGTGATTTCGGTAAAATAACAATTGATGATTTGATGACGGAGTTCGCCAAAAAACGCGGCGGCGGAAAACAAAAAACATTTTTCGACAACGAATATTCACAACCAAATTTACAATCAGCCAAACTTAAGACTTTATTCGACAACGAAAATGTAAACAAAAAAAATAATACAGAATCAGAATCGAATTTGATAGAAAATTCTTCAGATAAAAACGGCCAACAACTTCCGTTATCCGGTATGACAATAGTTGTAACAGGTACGCTTGACCGATTCAGCCGCGATGAGATCAATTCTGTAATAGAATTTTACGGCGGTAAAGCAACATCAAGCGTTTCGTCAAATACAAATCTAGTAGTTGCCGGAAAAAAACCAGGCGGTACAAAATTAAAACAAGCCGAAAAATTGGGCGTTAAAATAATAGACGAATCCGAATTCAATAAACTAATAAACCCAAAATAATCAATAGACCTTTTCGCTAACCTGTAGGAGTTAAAGGCGGTTTTTTGTTGTGTTGATGTATTTTTAGGTTAGCGAAAAGGTCTAATGCTTGACAACAAAACCGCTACCTTGTGATATACTCTTTACTTATTAAAATTCGGTTTTCTTTTTTTGTAGGAGACAAAAAGGATAGATAATATATTAAAATTAAAACTCAAGTGAGATGAGTATATTTTTGTCCCTTTAATTACGACAATATGTTGATAGAAAATTAATTTTGTGTTATCAAGATGCGTTATGGAGTTTATGGCGGTGCTTTTGATCCGATACATTTGGGTCATCTTTTGTTGGCGGAAAGTTGTTTGCGAGAGGCGCAACTTGATCGTGTAATTTTTGTACCGACAGGAATGTCGCCGCATAGAAACGCTAAAAACTTTTACAATGCAACGACACAAGATCGTTACAATATGATCTCTGCCGCAATAGAAGAATATGATGAATTTGAAGTCAATAGATTTGAGATTGATCGTGCTGTTACGAGTTATACGGTTGACACGTTGCGGTATTTTCATAGCACATTTAATAACGTTACAAAAATTGCAGAACAAAATTATTATAACGGAAATTGTAATACAGTTGCAGCTAATCGTGTTGAGTTTTTTTTGATTTTGGGTTGTGATATGTTTTGTGATTTACCGAATTGGCGTGAAGTTGATGAGATTTTACGATTAGCCGTACCACTTGTAGCATTACGCAATGGTTCAAAATTACCGCAAACAAATATAAACTACATCGCCATAAACATGCCAATAATCGACATTTCATCAACAAATATAAGAAATATGCTGGCAAATAACATAACACCAAGATTCCAAACAACAGAAAAAGTTCTAAATTACATAAAAACACACAAATTATATTCGCCGCATCAATAAATAGAAAATAACTCTAAACAACTACAATAAACTTGTAAACTGTTCACATTTTAAATTTCGTTTACCGCTGCGCTTGCTTATCGGAATGCAACTTTTACGCTCTTGAGCCGCGCAATTTATAATACGAGCAATATAGAGATTCTCTAAATTAAATATAACGAAAATTATTCAGCTTGACGTTTGGCGATGTTTCAAGCTAGAATATTGGCAGTTCAATTTGGGCGAAAAAAATCCGCGTCCCAAGCTTGGGTAAAATTCCGTTATTTTGAAAATTAAAATATCAATAATTTACAAAATTTTCCACAACTCTTAATCCAACCATTAACCTGTTCACACTTTAAATTTCGTTTACCGCCGCCTGCTTACCTATCGGAGAGCAGGCTTTTACGCTCTTGAGTCGCGCAATTTATAGTACGAACAGTATATTTTATGCCTATATCACTTGATTGTGTACTTTGTCTTGCCCGTCAATCGCTTGAAGCGTCACGTTTCGCGACACAGGATGAGTCGATTCATACAACAGTATTGAAAAAAGTATTTGCGCTTTTGCAAGAGAAAGGTTTTACAAATATTCCGCCTCTTGTTGCGCAGGATGTTCAACGTATTATCCGGCATGAAACCCAAAATAACGATCCCTACGCCGTTCCAAAATATCGCTCAAACCAACTTATGCTTGACTTGATAGATTCTCTTTTTGATAGAGTTCACAAATCAGAAAATCCGATTCACGCGGCAGTACAACTTGCGATTGCCGGAAATTCTATTGATTTTGCGGTTCGTGGAGATTGGACGGATGAATCTATTCTTAACGCAATCGAAACAGCAATGTCGAAACCGATAAACGGCAATGTTGATAAATTTATCAGTTGTGTTAAGAAAGCAAAGCATATTTTGTATCTGCTGGATAACAGCGGTGAAATAGTTTGTGATAGAGTTTTGATAGAAGAGTTGTTGCGGTTTTTTCCTGATGTAAAAATTACTGCGGTTGTTCGAGGTACGGCAGTATTAAATGATGTTACCATTGACGACGCAAATCAGATCGGACTTGGGAAAATTGTTGATGTTATCGACAACGGCAATGACGCAGTTGGAACAATTTTAGAACAATGCGGCAAACCATTCTTAGATGTTTTTAAAACAACCAACATGATTATCGCAAAAGGATTAGCCAACTACGAAACTCTCATCGAATACACACCAGAACAAATACCGCAAACAATTTGTTACTTGTTCAAAGCAAAATGCCCATTCATCTCAAAATACGCCGGAATAAAACTTGGCGATCCCGCATTGATAATTACAGAAAATGGAGAATTTTGAAATAAACTGTTCACACTTTAAATTACTTGATCGCCGCCTGTTTACCTACCGGAAAGCCAGGCTTTTACGCTCTTGAGTTACGTAATTTATAGTACAAACAGTAAGTACATCGGGAACATTACAAAATAAACGCAATCTTAAAAACAAATAGACCTTTTCGATAACCTGTAGGAAACTACTCCTGACCCCTCCGAAGGAGGGGAATTATTTCCCTCCTTCGGAGGAGTTAAAGGCGGTTTTTCGTTGTAGGTTTTTTGTTACGTTGATGTATTTTTAAGTTAGAAAAAAAGTCTAATATTCAAACATGATAAACATATCACAAGTTGCCCGTAATATGAAACAATCAGTAAAATAATAAGTGCGAACAGTTTAAGTTTTCGTCATAATGTTGTCTTATTGGTTTTGTATTTAAATTGTTCGCACTTGAAATTTTTTGATTTTCGCTTTTGTCAATTTGCAAAAAAACTAAACAAACGACTCAACACCCATGAGAACACAAAGTCGTTCAATGAGTTTTTCGGTTTCAAATGGTTTTTGTAGAAAATCGTCCGCCCCTGCCGCCATGAGTTCCGCAATTTTATCCGATTCAACCATGCCGCTGATACAAATTATTTTGACATCTTCAAGCGAATTGTCATTACGGACTCGGATGCAGACTTCTTTACCATTAATATCAGGTAACATCACATCCAGAACAATCAGATCGGGACGGTATTCACGTACCATCATTCCAGCATCGAATCCATTATTGACAGACCGCGTTTCAAAACGCCCGTCACCCTCTAATACAGTGCAAATCAATTCCACAAACTCAACATCATCATCAACAACCAACACCTTACGTTTTCCGCTTTCAAGAGCATCCGTAGGAATACCATTATCACGCATAAAAGAGAACAATTGTTCTCGCGGGATACGCCTGAATCTGCTTCCCGGAACGCGAAATCCTTTCAATTGTCCCGAATCGAAACAACGAATAATCGTTTGTTGGCTAACTTTACAGATTTTTGCAGCTTCACCAGTTGTGAATACAGTTTTAATCGACATAGAAAACACTCCTTTCAACAAATTTTTACTTAACTCACTAAACGGCGATACAATACGAATGAAACATTTGTAATCGTTTGTATCTCGCGAAAATTGCCAATCGCTCCCGATCTGCATAATTTCCCAAACCGTACACCTTAACATATTCGACTGAAAACGCCGGAATCTCCGTTTTTTGCAATTCACCCGAATTTGCCGACTGCTCTGATTGTAGCTATTTTTCCATTCCTGTCAACACGAATATTTTATTCATTTTTAAAAGTTTAACAAATTTGCAAATTATTTGGCTCAAATTTAAACTTTTCATATATGTTAAGAAAGAATAAATGGTCAGGTTAAAATACACAAACTAATCAAAATATAATTTTTTTGTTAAAACGCGAAAATTTCGGCTTGTTGCAGATGAAATTTTATAAGTTATACTGCTCGTACCATAAATTGCGTGACTCAAGAGCGTAAAAGCCTGCTTTCAGATAGGTAAACAGGCGACGGTAAAGAAAAATTCAAGTATGAACAGTTTAAAATACTGTTTTACTGAGTTTGTTGTCTATGTATTATGTAAATTTTTGATAAAATTTCCCGAACAATAGTATTGGTGAATTTCAACATCTAAAAGTATTTTTTTGATTTTTGTTGTGATTGCATGAAATGATTTTTTAGCTAACAAAACAAACGAAATAACAAGCTACACGTCTATACCTGCCGTTTGGTGTTGACGTCAATATTTTGCCTTATGCCAGATAATGCATGATAATAATTTGTACAAAGCGGTCTGTCGTTATGTGGGCAGGCTTTTATCCGACGAAGAGTTAGTTAAGGATATAGCGCAAGAAGTTTTTTTACGTCTGGAACAGAATCGGCAAAACATATCTCATCCGCGTTCATGGGCTTACAGAACTGCACGTAATTTAGTTATTGATTATTATCGGCGACGAAATCATGCGGCTCATCCGGTTGTTGTTGGCGAAATGGTACAATACTTGCCCGCAAATACCGTTACATTCAACCCCGCCGCGCTGGCAGAAAAAAAGGAGAGTATAAACATAATGTTAGAAAAACTTAATAACTTGTCCCAGAGGCATCGCGAAGTTTTGAAGTTGAAGTTTCAGGAAGGCTTGAAATATAGCGAAATAGCGGAAGTAATGGATGAACCAATTACTACTGTTAGCTGGTTGTTGCATGATGCACTTAACAGATTGAGAAAGGAACTCAACGTAAACTCCAAAAATGACAAATAATAAGTTTAAAAACTGTTCGCACTTGAGTTTCCGTAACCCGCACGGGTTTAACTCTCGGAATGCCTATTATAATACTTTTGTGTTGACGAATTCTCAAGTATGAAAGTATGTTGTGTAGTTTTTTATTGGTTTGATTTTGATTTGAATTACTTAGTTATCCCGTCGCAAATAACTGTAAATTATAAATTGAACAAATCATAAACGCATTTTACCGACAACGATTAATGAATTTATGATAAACATAGTAAAGGTATAAAATGATTGATAAAGATGATCCTAAATTAACGGCATTTGCACTTGGAGAATTAGTAGATGAAGATTTTTCCGCAATAGAAGCAGAGATCAATTCAAGTGCAGAGTTGCTGACTGAAGTTGAAGCGATTAGGAAAATTGCAGATGAGGTTGGTGAAATATTGCTAGCCGAACAATATCTTGATATCGCTGTTGATATTCCGCGCAAAATTGATATACCTGCGGTAAAACCGAGTCATTCGGGTTATTATGTTACTGGAATTGCGATTGCGATGGTTTGTGTAATTTTTGTAACAATAATAATTCAAAATATCAACAAGAATGAAATAGCTGTTTTTAGACCTACGCTAACACCGGAAAATAAAGTTGAAGACAATTATGCTTTGCCCCAAAAAAATTCCGGCACAAATAAAAGCGGACAGTTAGCGAATTTGATTAAAGATCAAGAAAAATCAATAGAAAATAACACTATAGAAACGTTAGATGAATTAAAGATTAAAAACAATCAGAACGAAGACATCAGTGATTTTTTAATTAATGGAGTTAAAATAAAACGTACAGCACCTATTCTGAATTACAAGTCTGAAACCAACAGAGATTATGGCCAAAACTCAAATTCGACCAACCAAAACCAAAACACAAATTCAAATGTTCCTGTTGTGATTAACAGCGACAATTACAGTAATGATCAAAATATTGTCAAACCTCTTGAATTACACGGTCAAATTATGTGTCAAGATCCGATTTGTTTGTTGGAGTCAAATCGATCTTACAAGCAAAACGAAATCCTAAACAATATTGAAAAAAATAATATTGCTCTGGAAAACAAAAGTACTTTCGCTGGAAAAACAACTTCGCCAACTCCTAATATTGCCGGACCAAAAAATTTGCCTTTTTTCTCTCCTGCGCGGATTTCTGATGTTTCTGATAATGGTTCTATTGTTGGATTGTCTGCGTATCAAGTTATGTGTCAGTCAATAAATAGCGGCAAATTACCATCTGTAAGTGAAATTAAAATTGATGAATATGTCAATAATTTTCGTTACAATTATTCCGTTATCAAAAATGATCAACGATTTGTAATTCAAACGGATATGATTCAATGTCCTTGGAATGCCAAACATTTGATTGCAAGAGTAGGAGTCAAAATGTTGGCAGATAAAACGGGCAAATGGAGTTATGACAACAAAGCTGATTCAAGTGCGGTTACGAATGCAAATCGAAATGATGATCATTTGAAAACGGTTGTTCGATTTGACAAAAGCAAAATCAAAAGTTATTTGCCGATTAATAGTATTGGAATAGAATCGGTTGCAGAGATCAATACAAAAAATTTTTCAAAGGGCAATAAAAAAACGGAACATTCGGCAATAATTGGGACTTGTGATATTAGTTCGGCGATTGGGTTGCATGGGGAAGTAATGTTACTTTATGAAATTATTCCTGTAGATCAGGAGCAAAATAACGCAAATGAAAAAAGTAATTTAAATCAACAAGACCGATTGTTGGTTAATGATTATTTTTCTGTTGAATTGCAAGAGGGCGAAGATTTATATTCGGATAAGGAACAAATGACGAGAGTTGATGCCCCGGTTCCTTTCCATAGGTTGCAGTCCAAAGTCAATATTATTGCGGGCAACAAAGAAAATAATACTAACGAAACCATTACTGGCGAAACACAATTTGCGGTTGCTGTGGTATTGTTTGGATTATTGTTACAAAATGGCGGCGTTATGGAAAATTGCGACTGGAACACAGTAATATCTTTGGCAATGCCGAACATAAAAAATAACGAACAACGTAAAGAATTTCTAAAAATAGTCGAAAAAGCAGCCGCGATGACAACAAAATCGCCGCCAAGAAAACCAGAACTCCAAAAAAACAACCTATAAAAATATAATTTTCCATTGACCAACTTTTTGTTTTCACGCCCGCAAAAATCCGTAAACATACATACTAGACCTTTTTTCTAACCTAAAAATACATCAACGCAACAAAAAACCTACATCGAAAAACCGCCTTTAACTCCTCCGAGACCACCCCTAACCACTCCGAAGGAGGGGAATAAGAAGACGCCTCCGAGGGTGGCGAATAATTCCCCTCCTTCGGAGGGGTCAGGGGTGGTTTCCTACAGGTTAGCGAAATGGTCTACTGTTCGTACTATAAATTGTGGGACTCAAGAATGTAGAAGCCTGCTTTTCGATAGGTAAGCAGACGCAGGTAAAGGAAATTTAAAGTGTGAACAGTTTAATAAATTTAGGCTATTAATTGTTAGGAGTCGAGATTATGGTACGAAAAAAAACACATATAAAAAGAAAAATAATACGATCTAATAAATCTGGAGAGCGTGTACTTATCTCGTTTGATTATGCGTTAAAGCATTCGTTACGAGACAAATCCAATTATGATGTGCTTGAAGGTTTTTTAAGCGTGTTGCTTAAAACCGACGTCAAAGTGAAAAGTCTTGGCGAAAGTGAAAGCAACAAAGAACACGCAGATGATAAGTACAACAAAGTAGATGTTCTTGTTGAAGACAACAATGGTGAGATTATGTTGATTGAGTTGCAGTTTCGGTT